>JAYEJG010000148.1:0-6583 GCA_034660435.1 Thermoplasmatota archaeon | reverse complement strand
GGATCCGATGCCTATTACTATCTCATCATAATCCTTTGAAATTTTTTTTATTATCTTTAAATGGCCATTGTGAAAAGGTTGAAAACGGCCAATAAACAATGCTTTCATTTTAAAAATGTAATGGTAGTTCAAGTATAAAATCTTAGTTTTAATCTATCCTTTACCGGTGTTGTATTTCTTTTCTTCTTTGCTTAAAAAATTTTGATGACTAATAATATTTTTTTCAGATTCCATCTCGACTTTACCTTCAATCTTTGGCGGTTTTAATTTCTTTAGTTTGTCCAGAAGATCCTTTTTACCTGCCCCCATCAGTGCATTATCTATTACCTCACTCAATGTTTCGACAGGAATCACTTCAATTTTGTCTTTGTATTTATCTTCGATTAATACATCAGTAAGATTTGATTTAGGAACAAGTACTTTTTTAATTCCTGCTTCTGCCGCTGCCTCTATCTTTGATGTAGCGCCACCTATTGGGAGTACATTTCCTCTGATGCTAAGAGACCCAGTCATTGCAACATCCTGTCGCACGGGAATTCCTTCCATTGCTGAAATTACGGCAGTTGTTACAGCAACACTTGCTGAATCTCCCTCAAGACCTTCATAGGTCCCAATGAATTGTATATGAATATCATGTTTTGAAATATCTCTCCCCATATATTTCTTAATAATTGCCGATATGTTTAGAACAGATTCTTTTGCGATCTCTCCAAGTTTTCCAGTTGCAATTACTTTTCCCTCAGACTGAGAACCCGCAGGCGTCACTTCTGCAACAATTGGAAGAACAAGCCCAGAAAACTCACTCATTGACGGATCTGCGGAATGAACTGCAAGTCCATTTACTACACCAATTTCTCCACCTTCGGTTTTGAAGGATTTGTAACCTTCTCTTTGTTCAATTGCTCTATCAACAACTTGTTGCTCTAAGGACTTTGCGATTTTTTTTGCTTTGAAGATATGTTCTTGTGTAACTATTTTGCTTTTATCCTCAAATGCAAAATCCCCGGCAGCTCGTATGAGACCTCCAAGTTCACGAAGACGCAATGATAATTTTCCTTTTCGCCCAGCACGTCTTCGCGCTTCGTGAATTATTTGAGCAACTGCCGCTTTGTCAAAATGAGGTATTTTACCATCCTTTGTTACTTCTTGGGCAACAAACCGAATTAATTTCTCTCTATTTTCGTTGTTGTCATCCATGCTACTGTTGAGATAAATTTCATAACCATATCCTCTAATTCTGGACCTAAGTGCTGGATGCATCCCTTTTAAAGCATCGAGATTTCCTGCAGAAACCAATATAAAATCACATGGAACGGGCTCAGTTTTTACCATTGCTCCAAAACTTCTTTCGGATTGTCCCGTAATTTGGAACTTTTTTTCTTGAATTGCTGTAAGGAGATGTTGTTGAGAAGGTAAACTAAGAGTGTTTATTTCGTCGATATATAAAACACCTTTATGTGCTCTATGAATTGCCCCTGCTTCGACTAATTGATGAGTAGGCGTTTCAAGTCCTGCAGATTGAAATGGGTCGTGTCTTACATCTCCAAGTAATGCCCCAGAATGTGCTGCCGTTGCATCAATGAATGGGGGCATGTCCTTTTTGTCATGAGCAACTAATATTTTTGGGACATCATGCAGTTGTTTTCTTTGTGTTAACCCGCCCCTAGAAAACAATATGAACAGCATGAATGCAAAGATTCCACCAAATAATAAATAGGTGAATTCAATTGGACCTTCGCCCATTATATATGGATAAAATGCTGCAAATGCTGAGAGAAGAAAAATTAGCACTGCAACAGATATAATCATGCTACTTTGTTGTTCTTTTTTCTTTTTTGCATCTACCCTCTGTGCCCTTACAATTTCATTGGCTTTTCCGCCTGGAACTATTCTAATGCGGGGAGTATTTGAATCATCATCATTTGGATATGCTATTATATCTTCTAATTCCTCTTTTGACAAAAATGCCGTCATTGCTCTTGCTACCATTGATTTTCCAGTTCCTGGGTCACCAATAAGCATGACATGACGTTTTTGTTCTGCTGCTTTTCTAACAATATCTACTGACTTATCTTGCCCTATTACTTGATCTAATAAAAGTTCTGGAACTTGAATATCTTTTGTTGTTGTGAACTTCTGAGATTTGATCCATTCATTCACTGAAGGCATCTCTTCATGTCCATTCTTTCTCGTTTCCTCTGACAATTTAGTCACCATTAAAGTAAAATTTTAGCTCATACACTGACATATCACTTAAATATTTTTCGCTTTCCCAATAGATAGAAACCAGCCTCCATCTCTTTTAAACAAACCTTTAACCATTTATTTATATCTTTAAAAAACTCCAAATTAGAATAGAGATTATTCCAAGAACTACAAGTAGAATCCATGCAATATATGCAAATTTTATTCTGACAAGCCATTTTGCCTTTTTTTCAGGAGTGTCAAAAAATCTTCCAAGTACCGGATCTTCCTCTAGTTTTCCCACGTTATTTCCTTCTTGACTCCATTAAAGCCTTAACCCTCTTTCTTCTAAAAAAATCTTCACGTTCCCGCTCTTCCAGTTGCATTTCAACATACTTACGAGTGGCATGAAGCCGAGGAATAAGGTTATTTTCAAGTATATTCACCCGTCTTTTGGTCTTTTCAATCTCTATTGCAAGAGATTTAATGCCCCCTTCTAAATCAGCTAGTTGTATGAGGCTAGTAATCAATGCATTGAATTTTTTCTGTGCATCATCAAGCTTAGAACATGTTTCAAAAAAACCATATTGTGGATTTATATCAGTTTTTATACCATCAATATTCATTTTTGGTATTTTTACCCCCATAATGTTATCGCTTTCAAAAGATACATCTCCAATATCTTCAGTTAAATATGATATATCTTCTACTTTTTTTTCACCCATAATCATCTGAGCTTGAATAAGACACAGAAAAGCAGTTTTAAAATCTTTATCCATTTCACCAGAAATCTGATTCCTCCGTTCAATTATGTCAAAAAATCTTTCTACAAGAGCATCACGTTTTTCCTCTAAGAGTTTATGTCCTTTTTCCGCCAGTATTATTTTTTTACGTATTTCAAGTAATTCCATTCTTGTAGGGCTTACACCCTCGATTATCTGTTCAACCATACTTTTCTACTCTTCATCTTTTTTTGCAAGATATTTTTCGATATGCTTTTCATCTATTTTTTTAAGCTCAGATTTTGGCAGAATTGAAAACAGGTCCCATGCAATGCTTAGCGTTTGTTCTATGCTGCGATCCTCATTGTTTTTCTGTGTTACAAACTGTTTTTCAAACTCAGATGCAAACTTTAGATAACATTGGTCACGCTCAGAAAGTGCATCTTCCCCAACAATTGCTACTAAGTCGCGTAGGTCACATCCTTCAGCATATCCAGCATACAATTGATTTGAAACACCAGCATGATCAATACGTGTACGTCCTTCGCCAATACCACGGTCCATTAGACGAGATAGACATGGTAATACTGCAATAGGCGGATAAATATCTTTTTTATGAAGACTACGTTCAAGAACAATTTGCCCCTCAGTAATATAACCAGTAAGATCAGGTATTGGATGAGTTATATCATCATCAGGCATTGTAAGCATAGGAATCTGAGTGATACTTCCTTTTTTACCTTTGATACGTCCTGCTCGCTCATATAGCATTGCTAGATCAGTATACATATAACCAGGGTAACCTCGACGACCAGGTACTTCTTCACGAGCAGCTGCTATTTCACGAAGACTTTCAGCATAATTAGTAAGATCAGTTAGAACAACAAGTACATGCATACCAAGATCAAAAGCAAGATATTCTGCACATGTAAGTGCCATACGTGGTAGAATCACTCGTTCAATTGTAGGGTCATCAGCAAGATTAAGAAACATAACGGTACGTTCAAGGGCTCCTGTATTTTCAAAATCACGTATGAACAGGTTTGCTTCTTCAGAGGTAATGCCCATTGCACAAAAAACAACAGCAAACTTCTCATCTTTTCCACGTACTTTAGCCTGACGAGCAATTTGAGCAGCAAGTTCATTATGTGGTAAACCAGCTCCTGAAAAAATAGGTAGTTTTTGACCACGAACCAAAGTATTCAAACCATCAATTGTTGAAATACCTGTTTGAATAAATTCTCTAGGATACTCACGTGAGTATGGGTTTATAGGATTACCGTTGACATCACGACGGTCATCAGGAATAATAGGTGGTGCATCATCAATAGGATTTCCAGTTCCATCAAAAACACGGCCAAGTATATCTTTAGATACACCTAGTTTCATGGTTTCACCTATGAAACGTACAGATGTTTTATCCGTGTCAAGGCCTTTTGTACCTTCAAAAACCTGAATAATGGCTTTATTCATGAACGCTTCAAGTACCTGACCAGTACGAATCTCACCAGATGAAGTTTTTATTTTTACAACCTCATTGTAAGCTACATCTTTTATGCCGTCAACTATCATTAGAGGCCCTGCAACTTCTGAAACTGTAGTATATTCTATGTCTTTGTTACCCATTTTTTATCTAACCTCCTTTACAAGTTTGTCGATTTCTTTTTCAAGGTCTCTTTCAATTTCTGCAAAACGTTTTTCAAAATCTTTATTTGGAACAGTTCCCATCCTTGCAAGACTTTCACGGGTTTTCATAGCAATGATATCATCAATGTGAACACCTTTTTCAACAGTATCCAATATTTTATCTGAAAAACTTAGCATGAGCCGTAGCATACTGTATTGTTTTTTACTAGGGCAATAAGTATCAACTTCATGAAATGCACTCTGCTGCAGAAAATCTTCACGAAGCATCCTTGCGCTTTCAAGGGCTGCTCTTTCTTTTGGTGGTAATGCATCAGGGCCAACGAGTTTTACAATCTCTTGAAGTTCTGACTCTTTCTGAAGAATAGTCATAGCACGGTTACGTAGTTTAAGCCAGTCTTCACCAATTTCTTTATGCCACCAATTACTAACTGCATCAAGATGTAATGAATATGATTTCAACCAGTTAACAGATGGGAAATGACGCCGGTCAGCAAGGTCTGCATCAAGCGCCCAGAATACTTTTACAATTCGAAGAGTATTTTGTGCCACGGGTTCTGAAAAATCTCCACCAGGTGGACTTACTGCTCCTGTAACTGATACTGAACCTTCACGGTTTTTGGTTCCTAGTAGTTTTACCCGTCCTGCTCGCTCATAAAACTCAGCAAGACGACTTGCAAGATAAGCAGGATAACCTTCCTCACCAGGCATTTCCTCAAGACGACCTGAGATTTCACGCATAGCCTCAGCAAGACGACTTGTACTATCAGCCATAAGAGCTACGTCATATCCCATATCTCGATAATACTCAGCAATTGTTATACCAGTATATACACTGGCATCACGAGCAGCCACAGGCATATTAGAAGTATTAGCAATAAGAACTGTACGGTTCATCAAAGGTTCACCAGACTTTGGGTCAACTAGTTCAGGAAACTCTCTTAGTACGTCTGTCATCTCATTTCCACGTTCACCACAACCAACATAAACAACAACTTGAGCATCACTCCATTTAGCTAAGGAGTGGAGCATTACAGTATTATGTAGAAGCATTGGTCCAAATCCGCCGATAAAATTATGATAATTCGGTACAGTTATATCATATACATCTGTTTTTTTATCTAATCCTTCAATTTCAATAATTTTATCATAAAATATATTATCTAGCCTTTTAGATATTCCTTTCAACTTAGTATCATTAGACATTGATACAAATGTTCTAAACAAATTTGAACTCATGTTTTCATGATTTTTTCTGTTTCCAAAATAGTTAGAAGTATTTATACCCAATTTTTCTAAATCTGTATGTGGTCTATTCATTTCATCATATATTTTCTCTAAAAATTCTGGTGATGCTGGTACTATATCAACAGATGTATATCCTCTTTTTTTGTCATTAAGATATCTCTTAATTTTGGAAAACTTAACAGAAGATCTATTGCATAGATTATAAAATTTACCGATTTCTTCCTTACCCCTTAAAAATATCCTATAATAAGTTCTACTAGAGACTTCTTTACTCCTTAAAGAGTGAATAATGCCAAGTCTAAGTAGCAGATATGAAACATGAGTTTGCATTTTTTTACTAGCAGTACATATTTCAAGCTCTTTTCCATCTCCGCCTACATATCCATCACAATCAAAATAAGCACCAAGGAAACTACGTGCAACTTTATCAGGTGATCTCATTATAAGATCAGATATATAACAATTCCTCGATTTTTGTTTTTCAGGAAAACCTAGAAATATCAATAATTTTACTAAGATAATGCTATTAACTTTAGAGAATTTAACAGTTTTATCTCTTCCACGGGTTGTCTTCAAACCAAATAGATCATTAGTAAGTTTATCAAAGCGAGAAAGCATATCTTCATCATTATTATAAAATGCAACATGATTTCTCTTTAAACTTCCATCTCCAATCAATAATCCTACAAACTCAGCAAATTTTACATCCATTATATCTGGTATTTGTACTGTTGTACTACTTGTCTGCCCTTTGATCTTTTTTATTTGCAATTTTATATTGAGAA
>JAYEJG010000147.1:0-6586 GCA_034660435.1 Thermoplasmatota archaeon | reverse complement strand
ATAGAAAAAGCAGATCTTAAAGACCAGATTAAAACACACTGCCGGAATATGGTAATACTTCCAAGTTTTGTAGGCCATACAATTCAGGTTTATAACGGTAAAGAATATCAGAGAGTTGATATTCAACCAAATATGATAGGACACTACTTGGGTGAATTTGCATTGACAAGGCAAAAGGTAAGACACACTGGACCTGGTGTTGGTGCAACTAAATCATCTAAATTTATGCCATTAAAGTGATGCTAAATGAAATATTCAACTGATGTAGACCCAGATAAAAGCGCAAAAGCATATGGTTATGAACTTCATTGTTCTGTGAAGGACTCGAAAAACTTAGCTTATGCTTTGAAGGGTATGAAAACTGAAGATGCAAAAAAATATCTTCAAGAGATAGCAGACATAAAAAGACCCCTTCCTGCAGTTTTTCATAAGCGCAAAAGAGCCCATCAAAAAGGAATGGGGCCTGGTAGTTTTCCACAAAAAGCTGCAAGATATATGCTAAAGATTGTGAAAAATGCAGAAAACAATGCAGAGTATAAGGGATTCGACCCTGAGAATATGAAAATAACTCATATTTCTACATACGGTGGGAGAATACTTAGAGGTACTATGCCTCGGGCTCATGGAAGGGCAACGGATAAGAATAAAAAAACAACCAATATAGAAATAATACTTGAAGAGGTAGAGTAATGGCTGGAGAGCGTAAATTTATAAGAGAAAACACAAACAGAATCCTCATAAAAGATTTCTTGGTAAGTGAGATTAAAGGTGCCGGATTTGGCGGAATGACTATCCAAAGAACTCCAATGGGCACAAGAATCAACATATTGGTTGAACGGCCAGGTATGGTTATTGGTAAGGGCGGTTCAAAAATAAAATCACTTACTGAGGCAATTAAAGACAATTTCAATGTTGACAATCCACAAATAGAGATTGAAGATGCAGCTGGAAAAGCTCCGCTTAATGCTCAAATCATGGCCGAGAAACTTGCTGAGGCATTACAAAGAGGATGGCACTTTAGAAGGGCAGGACATTCAACAGTAAGACGAATTATGTATGCCGGTGCAAAAGGTTGTCAGATAATCATTGCAGGAAAACTTACTGGTGCAAGGCATAGAACCGAAAAATTCACACAAGGTCACGTAAAATACTGTGGAGAAACTGCAAAGGAAGTTATGGATAGGGGATTTGCTATTGCAAAACTCAAAGCAGGAGTATTAGGTGTTAAAGTCGGAATCATGAAACCCGATGCAAAACTGCCTGATGAGATTAAAATATCCATTCCAAAAACAACAGATAGTGAAACACCAGATGAAAAAAAGGCAGATGCGGAAACAAAAAAGAAAATAACGCAAATCAAAAAACTTGCAGAAATCCCGGGAGTTGGTCCATCAGTTGTCAAGAAATTTGAAAAAGCAGGATTTGGATCAATTGAAGAATTGTACGAGATGGATGTAAAAGAACTTTCAGCGGTTAACGGCGTTGGTAAGAAAACCGCAGAGAATGTTGTAAAGAACCTAAGAAAGTTGCTTAAAGAGGTTGACTAAATGCCAGTTACTACAGCTAAAGAAATTAGAGGATTTACCACTAAAGAAAGAAAAGAAAGACTACTGGAATTGAAAAGTGAACTTATGCATGAAAGAGGAGTTGCTGCAATGGGAGGTTCACCTCCATCACCCGGTAAGATTAGGCGCCTTCGCATGAATATTGCAAAGATTCTTACCATCATGCATGAACAAGGAGAGCAATAAATGAGCAATATATGTGAAGTATGCGGCCTACCAAAAGAACTCTGTGTATGTGAAGATATTGCTCGTGAACAACAGAAAATAACAATTGCCGTTGACAAAAGGCGTTACGGCAAGATGATGACCATAGTTGAAGGTATCGACTCGCATGATCTTGATATCAATGCACTTGTCACAAAACTCAAATCGAAATGTGCATGTGGCGGAACGATAAAAGGCAACATAATTGAATTACAAGGGGATCATAGAAGCAAAGTAAAGGAAACCCTTGAACAGATGGGATTCACAGTTGAAGTAATATGAACAAAATACCACTTGCAAAGAATGAATTAATAGGGTTGCAAGTAAAAATAAAAAAATGTACTGACCCCAGTTGGATTGGAAAAACTGGCGTGATAACCGACGAGACAAAGAATATCTTTGTCATCAAAATTCGCAATCAACAAAAAAAGATAACGAAAAAAACCGCCACATTTGAATTTGAATGTGACGGGGAAAAAATAGAAATCGATGGATTAAAGATAACGTATCGACCTGAAGATAGAATAAAAAAAGTAAGGTGAACTCTGTGGCAGAAAAAAATAAAGCAAGAAACATAGGACTTAACGTCAAATCTCCCAGCGAGAGCTGTAATGACAAAAACTGTCCATTTCATGGTGTATTGTCTGTGAG
Organism: Thermoplasmatota archaeon; assembly: GCA_034660435.1. Classification (GTDB taxonomy): domain Archaea; phylum Thermoplasmatota; class E2; order DHVEG-1; family DHVEG-1; genus JAYEJG01. Next base: position 4,166 of record JAYEJG010000147.1, on the reverse strand, counting down.
AGGACAGATTATTACGGGAAATGTGTCGTCTGTGGAGATGAATAATTCAATTGTGGTCACAAAAGAATTTACTTGTTACGTTCCAAAATATGAAAGATATGAAAAAAAGACATCAAAATATGCTGCACACTGTCCGCCATGCATAAAGGTAAATGTTGGTGATGCAGTAAGGATTGCAGAGTGTAGACCACTTAGTAAAACAGTATCATTTGTAACTATAGAGAAATTATGATGGAGATAGAAGATGAAAGGAATTGCTGGTAAGACAATGAGAGGCTTGCCCGTTGGGGCCCGTCTTGACTGTATAGATAATACAGGTGCAAAAGTAGTCCAGATAATTATGACTCCGAAGCTTAAGGGAACACATAGGCGTTATCCTAAAGCTGGGGTTGGTGATATGGTAATTATTAGTGTCAAAAAAGGTAAGATTGACATGAGACGGCAACTTCTGAAGGCTGTGATCGTCCGTCAAAGAAGACCATTTAGAAGATCTGATGGGACCATGGTACAGTTTGAGGATAACGCAGCAGTTATCGTTACAGAAACTGGGGAAACAAAAGGATCTATGATAAAGGGACCTGTTGCACTTGAGGCTGCAGAACGCTGGCCAAGAATAGCTGCAACTGCATCAACTATTGTGTGAGTGATAAAATGTATTCAACCAAAGCAAGAAAACAAAGAAAAGAGCTTTACAACGCCCCTCTGCACAAGAAAAGAAAATGGGCATCTGTTCATCTTGAAGAAAATTTGCTATTGAAGTATAATACAAGAGCAGTGCCTGTTGTAAAAGGAGATTCAGTAAAAGTTATGAGAGGTAGCTTTAGAGGACATGAAAACAAAATTGCAAACGTAAATGTCAAAAAAGGAACGGTTGAAGTTGAAGGAATTACAACGGCCAAAGCTGATGGAAACAAAATTGCAAAACTGATTCATCCAAGTAATATACTAATTACAAAATTAAATTTAACTGACAAATGGCGAAGAGCAAAGCTTGAGAGAGGGCTTTCTGCAGAAACTAAAAAGGCAATTGAATTAGAAGCAAAGTCACAGATAAAAGAAGAACAAGAGGAAATAAAAAGAAAAGAAGAGGAAGAAAAAACAAAACAAATGGAAGAAGAGGCAGCTACCAAAGAAGCGGAAGAGGAAGTTCCCGAGGAGCTGAAAACTGACGAAGAGCCTAAAAAAGAAGAAACGCCAAAACAAGATAAAAAGAGTGAAAACAAAGAAAAAACCGTGAAGAAAACTGAGACAAAAGAAGAGAAACCAAAGAAGGTAACAACTGCAAAAAAGACACCTACTCAAAAAAAACAGGCACCAAAAAAAGAAACCTCTAAAAAGAAGGAAACAACAAAAAAAACTCCTGCAAAGAAAAAAGAAGAGAATAAGGAGGGCAAAGTAAATGAGTAAACATCTCAAAAGATTAAATGCGCCAAGAACGCTAAAACTCCACAGAAAAGAGAGAGTCTGGACAGTTAAAACAGCACCAGGTGCCCATGCCCTTGAAAAATCAATGCCACTGGGCATTGTTATAAGGGATTACCTGGGATTAACAGATATTGCCAGAGAGTCGAAAGGAGTCATTTCAAATGGCGAAATTTTAGTTGACGGCGTCAAAAGAAAAGATTACAAATTTGCATGTGGACTTATGGATGTAATATCCATTCCAAAACTCAAAAAGGATTACAGAATTTTATATGATCGGAGAGGAAAGCTTGCACTCGTACCGATAACTTCAAAGGATGCAGAATGGAAACTTTGTAGAATAGAAAATAAAACTATTGTGAAGGAAAACAAAATCCAACTTAACTTACACGATGGAAGAAACAAACTTGTCGATAAAGGCGAGTACAAAACTGGTGATGTTTTAAAAATCTCATTTAAAGATAAAAAAATTGCAGAGTTGTATAAGTTTGATAAAGGAAATGTCTCGATGATTATTGGCGGTACTCATATCGGTGAAATTGCAACTATTGAAGATGTTGAAATAATCCCGTCATCAAAACCAAATCTTGTAAAGATGAAGGGAAATACTGATTTTTCAACGCTTCAAAAATATGTGTTCCCGATTGGTAAAACAAAACCCGTGATAGAATTACCTGAGGTGAAACTGCAATGAGCGCCAAAGAAGCAAAAACTGCAACAGCAAAAGCCAAAAATAAGAGTAAAGAAAAACTCTTTGGGCCTAAAATCGAGAAGGTCACGGTAAATATTGGTGTTGGCGAAGCGGGCGAGAGGTTAAAAAAGGCCGAAACCGTAATTCAAAATATAACTGGCCACAAACCAATTCAAACACTATCAAGAACAACGAGCAAGGATTGGGGACTTAGAAAAAGAATGCCCATTGGCTGTAAAGTAACTCTTCGCAGAAATGCTGCAGAGAACTTCTTAAAAGAAGCGCTTGCAACAAGAGAAAATAAAATGGCAGAGTACTCGTTTGATGGTGAAGGAAATTTATCTTTTGGAATTCCAGATCATACGCTGTTTAAAGACCAAAGATATGACCCGGACATTGGTATTTTTGGCATGGACGTTTGCATTACAATGGAAAAACCGGGGCATCGTATAAAACGTAGACGGCAACTTAGAAGAAAAGTTCCACATAGGCAGAGAGTACAGCGAGAAGAAACCATGGAATTCTTTACTAAAGCATTTAGTGTGGAGGTTATACAATGAAGATAAAAGAAAAGAAAAAAATCTATGGCCGAATCAAAGGATGCGAACGATGTGGCAGAAAAAGAGGATTGATTAGAGCATATAATCTACATCTATGTAGGCAATGCTTCAGAGAAAAAGCAGAGGAGCTGGGATTTAAGAAATTTTCCTAAAGGAGGCTAAGATTACATGTTAAATGATCCACTAGCAAACGCACTTTCACTTATGAAAAATGCAGAAATGAGAGGTAAAGGTAGATGTACTATCCAACCTTCTTCAAAGCTAATAGGCGGAGTGCTAAATATTCTCAAAGAGAAAGGCTATATTAATGAATTTGAATATATTGATGATGGCAAAGCAGGTGTTTTTGAAGTCCGACTTAAAGGCAATATAAATGATTGTGGCGTCATAAAACCAAGATACCCAATTAAAAGAGATGAATTGAAAAAATGGGAATCAAGATACTTGCCCGCCCAGCATTTTGGACTTTTAATTCTTACAACAACACAAGGCATAATCTCACAAAACGACGCAAAAAAGAATGGGATTGGGGGAAAACTTCTTGCTTATGTTTACTGAGGTGATCTGAAATGGCAAAGTTACCAGATATCAAAAATGAAATCGTTGTTCCCGAAAACCTTCAAGTTAACCTTGAGAATGATACTATTTCAATTAGCAGTGAAAAAGGAGAGCTCTCCAGAACATTTTCTCATCCAAAAGTTAGAGTATCTGTCAATGGCAATACGGTTACAGTTGAATGCAAAAACTCAAGACGAAGGGAGAAAGCATTTGCTGGAACATATGTTGCACACATTAAAAACATGATACGAGGAGTAACTGATGGATTTGAATACAAAATGAAAACAGTATTCTCTCACTTTCCAATAAAAACTTCTGTCGAGGGAAATGAGCTTGTGATCCAAAATTTTCTTGGAGAAAGAGCTGCAAGACATGCACAAATTCTCGATGGCGTTACTGTAGAAGCAAAAGGCGAAGATATAATGGTTAGGGGTATTGACAAAGAAAAAGTTGGTCAAACTGTAGCAAATATTGAACGAGCAACAAAAGTCAAGAAGAGAGACATTAGAGTATTCCAAGATGGTGTTTACAGAACAAGTAAGGGGGAAAACTAAAATGTCAGAGGAAAGTACCATAAACCAGTTTACTTCTCTTAAAGGAGTTGGCAAAGTAAAAGCTAAACTTCTTTATGATAATGGATTTACTTCACTTGAAAAACTTAAGGGTGCATCGTTGGAAAAACTTACAAAAATTGAAGGCATAAATGAAACGCTTGCGAAAGGTATTATCGATCAAACGAATAGTACAGGTAAAACAGAAAAAGCTGAAAAGCCAAAACAAGAGAAAAAGAGTGAGGGTAAAACCGAAGAAAAAGCGGTACAAAAAACCGAGACAAAAGAAGAAGTTCAGATAGTTGAAGAGAAAGAAGACGAACACAAAGTCAAAAAGAAACCAGAACTTGACAGCCAACTAAAGGGCAGTTTACAAAAAAGAAA
>JAYEJG010000146.1:0-6677 GCA_034660435.1 Thermoplasmatota archaeon | reverse complement strand
GTAAAATAGAAATTTTATTGATGACATTAGTTATCTCAAAAAGGAATTAATTAATAAAAAAGTAAAAATTACTTTTTTGCGTATAATTTGCTCCAGCGAACTCTTCTAGGAACACGCTTTAATTTAAGCATATTTTTCTGGCACTTACCTTTACAAAAGTAAAAAACTGTACCGTCCTTCTTAGCATATATCTTACCAGTTCCGGGTTCTATTTCGTTTCCACAAAAAGAACATGTCCTTCTTTCTACCATCTTACTTCACGCCCTAGCGATGCCCACCAAGTCTTTTAGCTTCTCTTTGCGTTTCGCTGAGCATCAAAATGTCGCCAAGTTGAAGGGGGCCAATTACATTTCTTGTTATAATTTTACCCTTGTCACGCCCATCAAGAACTCTAACTTTAACTTGGGAAGCTTCTCCAGCCATACCTGTGCGGTCTATTATTTCCACAATTTCACAAGGTGTTCCTTCTGCCGTCATGTTTCTAACCCTGCTTCTTTAGAGCTTCAATTTTCTTTACTATGTTCTCAATACCTGCTTTGTCTTTTCCAATAGTTAATATTGCAACCGCTGCTGTTGGCACCTTTAAACCTGCAGAACTTCCAAGCTCTACTTTGCTAGGAACGTAAGCATAAGGAATATTTTTTTCCTCACATAGAATTGGCATATGAACGAGAACCTCTTCTGGTGTTACGTCTTCTGCCATTACAACAAGTTTTGCTTGTCCACGCTCTACTTGCTTTGTAGCTTCATTTGCACCTTTACTTATTTTACCTGTACCTCTAGCTTTTTCTACAAGATCATAGGCTAAATCCTGTACTTCTTTTGGTGTTTGAAATCTTACATACATTGCCATTTTTTAGCCTCCTATGAAAGCCTTCATTGATTTATTCCCCTTAAGGAATGTAAAGCTTCGAATGTAGGTCGAATATAAAAACCTTTTTAAGGGATAAGCAGACCAGGAAGTATATCTAGAAATGACGACTTTGTGACTGCCCTTCCATGACATGGATGTCATGCTTTCCCTCAAGGGAAGAAAATACCTAACGGTGTTTTAAGCTAATAAGTTCCATGCGATTCGTCTCACAAACTAAAGTTTGGGGGTTCCTTGCTTGGATTTAGGTTAAAAACACAATTTTATGTTGTAAAGTACAGATGCTGTAAATTTTTCAATTTACGAAAATGTAAATTACAGATGTAGTAAACTTTATATGTTGCAAAGAGATTAGTAGAAAATATGGTTGAGATATTTCCTTGTGGTAAACCTGTTACTGGTGAGAATCTGATTGGACGTGAGGAGTTTATTAAAAGAATAATTGCCATACTAAAAAGTGGACAAAGTGTGATGCTTGTTTCACCTAGAAGGTTCGGAAAAACATCAATACTTCTAGAAGTTCTTAGAAGAATGAAAAAAGATGGTTGCTATATCGGTGATATTGACATATTTGATGTAACAAATAAGAAGGAATTAGCTGAAAAAATTGTAATTACAACTCTTAAAAACAGGGCTATATCCGCGGAGAAATTAATTACACTTGCAAAAAAGGGTGTACAAAAACTAAGAGGTGCTGTCGAGTTAAAATATATTAGTACGGAAGGCTTTGAAATAATCCTTGATTTTGCAGGTGGATCAGAACCGGATGCGCTTCTAGATGAGGCACTAGACTTTCCTAACGAGTTCTCAAAACATCATAAACAGAACACGATATTTGCCTATGATGAATTCAGCGATTTGGAGAAGATGAATGGGGATCTTATCAAGAAGATGAGAGCAAAATTTCAACGTCATTCAAATACGACATACATATTTTCTGGTAGCCAGGAAAGTCTTATGAATCGTCTGTTTACAGATAAAAAATCTGCGTTTTATGGTTTTAGCCGTATTCTTAGCGTACCAAAGATATCTGAAAAAGCATTCAAAACATATATTACACAGACTTTCAAGAAACAAAACATTGAGATCCCGGAAAATGTCGCTGGCTGTGTTACAAGTAAAACAAATTGTCATCCTTATTATACACAGTTTGTATGCCAACAAGTGTATTATCAAGTAAAAGGCGAATCAAATGTTGTCACCAAAGATGATGTATATGCAAGCTATGAGAAGACTATTGATTTTCATAGAGCATATTTTGACGACCTCTGGCGACGACTTGCTAATGCTTCCTCGCTGCAATTAAACATCTGCAGATACCTTGCATCTGGTGGTAAAGAGTCTCTGTATTCTGTGTTTGATGAAAGACGACAGAATGTATACCATGCCATAAACAGCCTTACAGACAAAGGAATAATAGTCAAAGATGGTACGCATTATTTTCTTATAGACCCTTTATTCAGGGACTATATCAACAAGCAAAGTATTTCCTAAAAATGAAGCTGTTTTCATCAAAATATCGGAAGTAAAATAAGGGCTATGCCCTTATGACCTCCATGTACAAGTCGATTCATCATAACCTTGTAAGTTTCTCTATTATTTTCAAAATAACTAAGTTATCTTGGAATAATTGTGCCAACTTATACAACATTTGTTTTGACTAAATAAGAGTGATATCAATGCCTAAACTCATAAATTTATTAGTTAACAACCGTTCTATTTATTATGGACGCCCCGTCCAATATAATATTTCCATTTTATGTTGCTCATGTTGCATCATCTTAATTGGTTATGCAACACGAATTAACCAAAAATTATCACATCACCTCATTTTTTGGAACAACTGGGAGACATGTAGATGGCGCTAAAGCGGCAATGGTGCCCTTTCAACTTCCAAAGAATCTGCAGTTGGGTACTCTTCAATCATAAAGCATTGAAATCCTTGTTTTTTAAGATCTCCGGCAATCTTTTCTAGTATCCAAATACCAATTTCTATTCTGTCTTTTTCCTGATTTACAAAGATGTCGCTCTCCTCGACACCAAATTCTCCTTTTATTAAATCACATATTTCTTTTAATTGGTGAACCTGAGAATAAACAACACCTTTGATCAACGTTCCATCGTCGCTAATTATTTCATGATCTTTTACAATGCTTTCTGCTCTTCTCTTAATTCTGTTCCTAAGTTGGATCCCGTCCTTGAAAGAAGACGAACAATAATGAATGCCTATCTCCAAATTTTCTTTAGATGCTTTTTTTATCACATCATATGCCGTTTCCTGACTTCCTAAAGCGGCAGATGAAATATCGTCTTTTACAGCATATCCTTTAGCATTTAGGTATTCGGCATTCGTTTCTGAGTATTCAAGTTCATTTAGATTTATCCAGTTGATTCCCATATCATTTGCCCATTTCACAAGGGAAAAAATTTCATCAACCATATGAGGGATTACTGGAATCTCGATTGCTACTTTACAACCTGTATTTAATGCACTTTTTACAACCTTGAATATTGGGCTTTTTTGCATATTCCCCCAATATTTCGGCATTGGATGAAATCTTATTTCGTCAAGTCCTGCATCAACCAAATCTTTTACGTGTACCCCGTTTTTTAAACCAGAGGTGTAAAGATGAATGTCGAAATTCTCCCCAAATTCTTCCTTCAAAAGAGAAATATAATTTCTTGTTCGCCTCCATACAACAAGAGGGTCCCCGCCAGTGATCCCTGCACCGGTCGCTTTAATATACCCGGCTTCAAGAATTAATTTTTCAATATCTTTTTCATCATCAAGTTCCCACTCATCAGCAAATATTCTATCCTTTCCAGATTTCTTAGAACTTAGTGGGCAGTAAAAACAGTTTGCTGGACAAAGACCAGTGATTAAAATTACCATCTTTGAACCGTCAGCACACATCTTACATGCAGGCGATAAAGGTTCAATAAAAGAGCTTTCATTTAACCATGAATTAATTTTTTCCATGCGTTATTCCAAGCCATTTGAAGTAATTGTAAAAGAGGCGGCTTTCCCCTCTGGGAAGGACCTGTGTTTTATTATTGATGCCTTTCTTTTTCCCATACCTGTTTTTTCAAATTTTAGTATTATCTTTGCCATGTGTTCAACAATCTTTCCTGCAAAGGGTTTTACATCATCGTTTTCAACTGTATAGACTTGACCAGTGAGGAGTACATATATACCATTTTTTCTTGCTTCCACTTGTAATTTTGTAATTTGCCTATTAAGTGACCTGTTTGCGCCTTTCTCATCTTTATCCAACTGAATTCTGTAAAACATATTGAATGTGTCAAGAACTATGAGTCCTACATCATTTATTTTCGTTGCATTTTGTACCATTGCCTCTTGTTCTTCAAATGTTGTTGGGCTAAAAAACAAGATATTTGATAGAATTTTCTTTTTGCCATGACTTGGGCAAATCTGTTCCAGTCTCTCGAGTGATACTCCTTCAGTATCAACATATGCAACCTTTTTACCTTTTAATACACAGGCTATTGATGCTTGAAGACAATAATTGGTTTTACCGCTGCCTGCTTCACCGTAAATTTCAGCTATCATTCCTTGTTCAATGCCCCCACCCAAAAGATCATCAAGAGGTTTGCATTTGATTTTTAAGCGATTCATTATCAGACCAGTCAGTACACTACCAAATAAAAATCTTTTCAAGGTTTACAAAACCCGTTCTTTTAAAATACAGGCCTTACAAAGTTTTTGAGAAGTCGGCTCCCCGCAGTTTGGACATTTGGCAAGTTTTGCAGGGGGATATTGTTCTAAAAGAAGGTTTCTTATTGCATTATAACTATTCAAAATGCTGTGTCTTGTACCAGGGGTATTGTACTCAAGCTCATCAACCATATCCCTAAAAAGTCCACGGTGGGCTCTAACCGCATATGGGCATTCTGCATCGTGAAACTCAATATTCTTTAGTATTGCATAAAGTGCATTTTCTTTTTCAGGAATTGTCCTTAAAGGTAATATCCTTGGAATAAGCCCGGGTTGAACTCTTTTATGGGGGGCAAGTCTTGCAAGTTTTTTCATATCGCCATTTACAAAGTTCATGAGAATCGACTGGGCCATATCATCAAGATTATGACCCGTTATAAGTTTTGTAATTCCAAGCTCTCTTGATTTTACATTGAGACACAGCCTTCTAAAAACACCACAATAACTGCATTCCCCAATCTCATCGTGTTTTTTTGCAATTTCATCCATTGTAGTTCCAACAATATCCTTAAAAGATATGACATAGGATTCTATTCCTAGATCTTTGCAGTTCTTTTTTACAAAATCTATGCTTTTATTCCTATAACCTTTAATTCCTTCATCAACAGTTATTGAATAGATTTCAATGCCATCTCTTTTTGAAAAAATATCGTTTATCATGTGTAATGCAACTATACTGTCTTTTCCACCTGAAACAGCAACACCAATTTTAGTCCCACTTTCCATCTTTACCTGTTTTTTAATATCTTTTTTTACTCTCTTTTCAAAATAATGGATAAAGTGATCCTTGCAAAGATGTGTACCATTATAACGAATGTAAGTTACCGCCGGTTTTTTGCATTTACTGCAGATCTTCATCAAAACTGGGAATATATTCTATTAAAAATAGTTATTGATGAAGTAAGTCTGCTTTAAGTTCAAATGCAATGATTGGGTGCTCAAGTTCAAAATTTGTAATTGTTTTTGGATGAAGTTCACCAAAAAATCCAATTTCTTTTCCATTCAGAACCACTGATGCACATCTGCCAGAAATAAATGCAGGATTGATACACTCTGTAATTCCATATTTTGTACCCACATCCCTTAAAACTGCCTCAACAATTGATTTGCATTCTGTGAAGTTTGCCTTCGCATCAATCTTTACTGCAGAAAGGTATCTCTGATTCTTGTTTTTGTTCACAACAATTCCCAATTCAAATAGTTGTTGTGGGAGTGGATGATGCCTATTTTCGTTTAGAGTTTTTAAAAGAGAAGGAATCAAACTTACTCTGAGACATGAATACTCTTCTCCGATTGGGTTTTGAATTTCTACTCGTTCTTTTTCTTTAAAGCCCATCTTTAAAAATTCATCATTTTCATTTGAAATTGTAAACGTTGTTACTTCATTGAACCCGATACCCATCATAATGCCTCTGAGCCCGTCATAAAGCATTCTTTGCGGAATATCCCTCCCAAACGTAAGGGCTTTTGGAAAATCTGTTTCAAATTTATCAAATCCATGTCCAACTGCAACATCCTCAACAAGATCTATGTCGTGTAAAATATCTGCCCGCCATGCTGGAATCTCAACGTCTATTTCTCTATTTGTCTCTGATGCGTTATATCCCATTTTTTCAAGGTATTTCACAACATCGTTGGCATTCATCTTTGTACCAAGGATTTTGTTTACATAGTCTACTGAAAGTTTCCTTTTTGATGGTTTCAAATCTGGCGTTATATATTTTTTCCCTTTGTCATTTACAACGGTTGTGTAAATCTGCCCGCCCCTCTCTGCAAGTGCTGTTACGACTATGTTTAATGCATTATTTACAGCCTTTCGATCCGTTCCTGTGACATCGATAAAAATGTCTGTAGTAAATGGAGTAACTTCTGTAAGGCTGCCATTTATTATAGGTGGATAAGAAAGAACGTTATTGTTTTTGTCAACAATTATGGGATGCTTGTCGAATCCCTCCAAAAGATGAGCATAATCAACACCTTTTTCGTGCCGTTTTAATATCTCACTCATGGTCATTGACTCAACCTTGGCAAGTGGAACAAATTGAACTGAATCTGGATTCACTGCTTTAT
>JAYEJG010000145.1:0-6744 GCA_034660435.1 Thermoplasmatota archaeon | reverse complement strand
ATGACGTTAATGAGTTTGCCTGGTTGAAGGATTTCAAGAAACCGGTGCTTGGAATATGCGGTGGAATGCATCTATTATGTCTTGTTCACAATGGAGAACTAAAAAAATCGCAAGAAATTGGATTGAGTACAATTGAGTTTGATAAAGAATTATTTGGAATGAACGGCAAAACAGAGGCATATGAACTGCATGACTTCTGTGCAATATCTGATGAGTTTGATACTATTGCCAAATCAGAAAAATGCCACCAAGTAATCAAACATAAAACTAAACCATTCTATGCAACATTGTTTCATCCAGAGGTAAGAAATAAAAAACTCATTGAAGGATTTGCTAAAATGCAATATGATTAATACACAATGTAATTTAAACTACCCATCTGTTGAATAAACAAGAAAAGCCTCTGATCAAGTTCTTTCTGATTAGGAAACTCCTTTTCCAATATCCCAAGGATTTGTTTTACCGTCTTTTTACCATCACAATTTTTCCATACAACTGATCCCATTTTGTCAAGAGACCCGATAAGTGTATTGTCCTTACGAATAAGTTTTAAAAAGGATTTGCCGAAGTTACCGTTGAACTTCGGTACTTTGATTTCTATTAGCCCCTCTGTATCTTCTGTCCATTCAAAGTCGAGACGCCTTGGCATATAACCAAGAAATTCATCAATTGTCGGCATCTGATATTTTGGCGCTTTTTCTTTATTCTTTCTTAGCAAATATTTCCCTCAATGGGATATATGCCAGGAGAACTGCAATGAATAACCATATAAGTATCCCAGGGAACATAGGTGGTGCCGGGAATACGGCCAGATTAATTCCTGCAATGATAAGGAATGCAACAAGCACACCCGTCAATGCTTCTCCAGCAATTAAACCCGCAGTAAAAAGCAAACCCGTTCTTATAACCTTTTCTTTTGGTTTCACATCATGCTGCTTAATTGCTAGCTCCCAATCACTTACCTCTTCCTCTTCAGCACCTCCAAATCGTTTCTTTAGGTGTCTGTCGGTAAGTGCTCTTATTACTCCTCCACCAAAAATAGGTGTTGCAAGAGTAAACGGCAGATATATTCCAATAGCAACAGGCAGAACAGGCAGATCGATTAAAATAAGCACTGCTGCAAGTACCATTCCAGCGATGACGAATGGCCAGACCATTTCACCAGTAAGAACACCTTTAACTATCCCCGCCATGAGAAATGCTTGAGGTGCAGGTAGTTTGTCACTTCCGATCGTATAGGCTTGATCGAGCGCTTGTACAACAATTGCTAAAAATGGTGCAGCAGCAATTACTCCTATTATCTCTGCTATTTGCTGGTTACGTGGTGTTGCACCAATCATACGGCCGCAGGCCATACTCTGTAATACGTCTCCAGAAATAGCAGCTGCACAACAAATAACAGCAGCAATAAGGATTGCAATGCCAAAGGCACCAGCGCCACCAACGCCTGCAAACAGCAAAATCAAACAAGTAATCAGGAGAACAGATACTGTTACGCCAGATATTGGATTGTTCGAGGATCCAAGCAATGCTGCCATGTATCCTGCAATTGCACTAGCGATAAATGCAAAGAAAACTGCAAATACGGCCATCCCGAGTGAAACAGCCCATAGTTGCGATATTAGTCCGTATACTATGAATATGGGTATTACCATAGCGAAAATTGCAAGGAAAACAATTTTGAAATTTGCATCTTGATTAGTTCTTTCTTTTGTCTCAACTTGTCCACCTTTGATACCTATTATTGCTTCTTTTATTCCGCTGGCAAGATTTGACCTTAATTTAAAGATGGTGTACAAACCACCGACAAGCATCGCACCCACACCAATGTAACGGACATAATCCCCCCATATGTGGAAAAAACCATCAATGGGCGTCATACCTGCAGGTATACCTAGTGCAAGTACGATTAAGGGGGTAATTATTACCCAACCAAGAAGGCCACCGACAAGGATGAAAGAAGAGATTTTTGGACCGATAATCCAGCCAACAGCAAGAAGGGCAGGGGATGTTGCAAATCCACCATATAGATAGGAGTCGTTGTTATTATTTAAAACGTTGAATTTTCCAATATTCACCACACCATCAATTTTACATTTAAATATGTTTAATGCTTCTTGTCCAAATTTTAAAAGTGCTGCAATCGTCACACCAATCATAAGCCAGATACCGCCACCAGGGCCACCTTTAGATTCTTTAGGGCTAGAATCGTCCGAAACTGTTGTTGTGAGAACTGCAGCAACGGCAACACCTTCAGGGAAAGGAAGGTCGGTCTTAATAACAAGTGCACGTCTTAGAGGTACCATCCAAAGAACACCAAGAACGCCACCAAGAAGAGCAATAGCTGTTGTTTCAAGATATTGAATCTCAGTCCAAGTCTGTAATATAACAAGGGCGGGTATTGTAAAAATAACACCTGCTGCAAGTGCTTCTCCTGCCGCGGCTCCCATCATGCCAAGGTTTACCTCAAGAATTGTTCCTTTGAACGGTTTTAAAAGTGCAAAAGCCATTACTGCTCCAGGAATGACAGCTGAAACAGTCATTCCAGCAAAAAGTCCAAGATATGCATTTGCGGCACCAAGAATTACAGCGAGAAGGGTACCTACTGCTACTGCCTTGAAAGTCAGTTCAGGTATACTCTTTTTAGCCGGTATAAATGATTTGAAGTCATCTCGATCAGTCATGTTAAATCCCTATAGTATTAATATATTTCATTATTTATAAAACCATCGATTTAAATCTATACATTGTTATAAAGTCATTTGTTGTAGCATTACTATATGTGTGAATGGTGGCGAAATAATCGAGGTATAACACATATGGCTAGTGATTTATTGAGTTATTATTATATATCTACATGGTACCGTAAAATGCCAGCAATGCCATCAAAAGCTGAAAAGAGGGAATCTCCTTCTTCGCTATCTGAAGAAATTAATTCAACTTTACAACCAGTCTTATCTGCCAGATCAGAAAGTTCATCTATAAGATCGATTTTTCCCTCCAGCTCCATTAAGCTTGACGTATCGCACTTGGGACAATTTGGATAGTCAAAATTGTTTAAGACTTCCTCTGCAATAGTTCGTTCCTCAGAATAGTTACAAGAAACACACTTCAATCTAATCCTATATTTTCTCAAGTTTTCAGAAAGAAGAATAGTATCGACAACACCCATTTCAAGTGCTTTTCTAATATGTTGCTCACCATAAACAGCAAGACTTCCTTTGGTTTTTGTAATCTCTTTCAAAAACTGTTTCATGATTTTTTTCTCTTTAGAAGCCTTGAGATCTGACATCGTCCCTGACGCTGAAGAAACAAGTTCACGTAGGCCAAATTCATCAGTATAGCCTGTATCAAACATTTCAATGATTTTATCCTGAATCTCATAATGAAGATATTTTTCGTCAATAAAGTAATGTTTTGTAGGGCCAGGACCGCCTACCAATATCCCTTTGATACCTTTTTCAGCGAGAAATATCTCACTTGCCTGCTCACCACATTTCACAAACCATTCATGAGCGGCAATCTCTGTGAGACGTTCGAAACGACGTTGAGACTGCCCACCACGACCATGCTTACCAGGAACCTGACTAGTCATATACTTAAGCATACTGACCCTGTTACCCTTAAGAACTCCAATAGTGCACTCTCGCCTATCAATTAAGAGAAGGCCATAGATTTCCTTTTCAACCATCATCGACTCAAGGGGCTCAAGATAAAACAAAGAATCGCAACGATAAAGAAATGTTACAATAGGCATGGGCGGCTCTATTTCAAAGGCAACCATCTCAGTTTTATCACCAGATGTACTTTTATGACCTACAAAAAAGATTATACCATTTTCAGGTGGTTTCTTATACTTTCTCAGACGTCCCATAATAGACTCGATTGCCGAAAGCACATTTTTCATAGTCGTTTTAGATTTTATGTTCTGAGATTGAGAATACTCATTTTTAAGATATGCTGTTACATCAAAGATTTGTTTACTGGGTGGGACATAAAGACTGATTAGCTCTGTATGCCTGCCTTTACAGCTTCTAAGCTCCTCAAGTTTCCGTTTCAGAGCATATTTCTGGCGTTGTGTCATCTCAGGCATTTGCTTTTCCTCTAATACTACCCCACATCGCAAATTATCTTATATAAAATGTGAGGTGAAAGTCTATCACAAAGTAAACTGTTCTCCAGTTTTTGGGGTGTAAATTTCTGCAACCTCTTTTAATGGCTCTACAAGTGCTTCTCTATTATCACTATGAAAAAGCACAATTTTTTTAGGGTTGCATTTTTTTGCAAATTCAATTAGTTCTGAATGCCCCGCATGAGCTGAAAAATCAAAGTATTCCACTTCACATTCTACGTTTTCAACGACACCATAGAAATCCAGTTGGCCTTTTTCTATAAGGCGCTTACTATTAGTTCCTTCAACTTGATATCCCGTAAGTATAACCGCACTTTTTGGATCATTTTTCAAATGATTCATATAACTCAAAACAGGCCCTCCATCCATCATACCACTGGACGTTATGATAATATCTGCATCTAATGCAAGTTTCCTTCCATGATCTGAATGGACGAGATTTATTTTGTTTATCGCTTTCCTTAAATTTTCTGGGGATCTTAGATATCGAGGATATTTCAGAAATAATTTTGATACCTTCCTGCCCATTCCATCAAACCAAACATTATAACCTGCTTTCCTTAGAACAAGAGCAAGTTCCTGAGATCTTGCCACGGCAAACGCAGGAAGTACTGCAACCCCTCCTCGCTTCACTACGTCATCAATTTTGTCTAAAAATTTCTTTTCAATTTCTTCCCTTTTTTCAGGGTGATCTCGTCCTGCATATGTGCCCTCTAAGAACAGAATGTCACATTGTACTGGTTTTGTGCCTTTCACGAGTCTTGTATCGATAACATTAAAGTCCCCAGTAAAAAGGGTTTTTCTATCACCAATTAATTCAAACATGAGTGACCCTGGAATATGACCAGCCGAGTGAGTTTTAAGTTCCAGATCCTCTCCAATTTGTCTTGTTTGCTTAGGCCCTATTGGTGAAATGCTGTGATGAGCCTCTTTGATATCTGAATTTGAATAAGGTGATGCATATCCTTCGCTTTTCGCGATTTTTATTGTGTCTTTGTGAAGTAGGTGCGCAATTTCAGCAGTGAGTTCTGTTGTTATAATCCTTTGATCATTTCTTGAAAAAAGCCATGGTATCATCCCTGAGTGATCTAAATGTGCATGTGTAAGAAGTACTGAATCTACAGGTGGCGGCGGCAATGGAAATTCAGGCGGTTTTCCGGGCAACATTCCATATTCAAAAAGAAGCTTTGTTCCCTTGGTTTCAAAAACCATTGACAGTTTACCGACCTCTTCGACACCGCCGAGAAATTGAATTTTTAAATCGTTATCCATGACTAATCCTAGCCAGGGGAAAAAGATAATGGTTGATAAACTGTTTGGTAGCCTTTCTAAGATGTCCTACTAATGCACATCATACCAAAATCTAGTCTATGGAGAAGACGCAAACAATTTTATTTAGAAGAGATATATTTGCATTTGTGGAGGAATAGGTTATGTCCGAAATACTTAAGATAAAAGCAAGAGAAGTACTAGACTCGCGTGGAAACCCAACAGTTGAAGTAGATGTGGTAACAGAAAAGGGAATTTTTAGAGCGATGACTCCCAGCGGTGCCAGTGCCGGCCAACACGAGGCATTAGAACTCAGAGATGGAGATAAATCGAGATATTTTGGAAAAGGTACGCTAAAAGCAGTAAAAAACGTAAATGAAAAAATTGCTCCAAAACTATTAGGTTTAGATTGTCGTCATCAAGAAGCCATCGATAAAATAATGCTTAAACTCGATGGGACTGAAAATAAGGATAAATTCGGTGCTAATGCAATACTTCCCATTTCTATGGCAATAACCAAGGCAGGGGCCGCTGCTAAGAACATCCCACTATACCTATACATCGGGGAATTGTTCGGTGTAATACCACATAAATTACCTGTTCCCATGTGTAATGTAATCAACGGCGGAAAACATGCAGGACAGGAGAATTCAATACAAGAACATATGCTGATGCCAACTGGAGCAAAAAGCTTCGCCGAGGGAATCAGGATGGTCTCAGAATCATATCATCATCTTGCCAAACTTCTGAAAGAAAAGTTTGGGGCAGGCGGTACACTTATCGGTGATGAAGGCGGTTTTGCTCCAGCACAAATAGTTGATGTAAATGAACGGCTGGATTTAATGCTTAAAGCAGTGGAAAAAGCTGGCTATGATGGCATGATAAAAATAGCGATGGACCCTGCATCAAGTGAGTTTTTCTATGATGGAATTTATAAAATTGGTAAAAAATCATATTCTGGTGGGGAGCTTGTTGATTTTTATGTTGATCTGTGTAAAAAATATCCAATTGTAAGTATCGAGGATGGTCACGCAGAAGACGATTGGGAAAGCTGGGTTGAAATGGTAAAAAAACTAGGAACAAAGATTCAAATCGTGGGGGATGATTTGTTTGTTACAAACACAAAGCGCATTCAAAAAGGAATTGAAATGGGCGCTGCAAACTCCGTTTTAATAAAGTTAAATCAAATTGGAACTGTGACAGAGACACTTAATGCAATTAAAATGGCACATGACCAGGGCTGGACTGCAGTAGTAAGCCACAGAAGTGGAGAAACAGAGGATAGTTTTATCGCAGATTTGGTTGTTGGAACTAGTGCAGGCCAGATTAAAACCGGTGCACCA
>JAYEJG010000144.1:0-7121 GCA_034660435.1 Thermoplasmatota archaeon | reverse complement strand
TTTGTTATAAATTTCGCTGTCAATAAATGTTTTGTCATCTGGGCTTGGTACCACTGCCAAAAGAATAAGCTCACCGTATGGATCTAGCATCATCATAGCTTTGTTAAGGGCTTGTTCTGCGCCTTCCGACCCATCAAAACCGACAAGAATTTTTTTCATATTCTATTTTTTTCTCCAAACAGCTCCTTCAGAGGTATCCTGAATTTCAAATCCAATTTTGCTTAATCCGCTTCTGATGGAATCTGCTATATTCCACTCTTTCTCTTCTCTAGCTTTCTCCCTTATATCTAAAAGATAATCCATTAACTCTTCAAGACTTTTTCCTTCAATGTCCCGAGAATGCTTTGAAGCGAGGGATCTAACTTTGTCTAAGATTTCTTCAGCCCCTTCATCTCCTATTTTTCTATCTTGGAATAGTGTCAACACACTTCCAAGTTTCAAAAGAGTGTCCAACGCATATTTGCAAAGGGTGCTGTCTGGTTTTTTGTTTTCTTCAAGATACTTGTTGCTATTATTTACAAAGTCAAATATTGCAGAGATTGCTCGAGGCGTATTGATGTCATCATCCATTGACTCCTCAAATGTAAGTTTAAAATCTTTTATAATTTGAAGATAACATTTTTCATTTTCAGTTAGATTGTTCTCATCCAAATCATCTTTGCCGTTCACAGATAGATCGTCGAGCTTTTCTTTCAATCTGTGGATTTTATCAAGGCCTTTTTTTGCATTTTCTAGCGCTATTTCACTAAAGTCGGGTGGGCTTCTATAGTGTGCCTGTGCAAAAAAGAAACGAACAATCTCTGGGCTCCATTTCTCAATGAGATCTTTGACATTAATCATGTTACCAAGAGATTTGGACATTTTCTCTCCATTAACTGTTAGGAGGCCAATATGCATCCAATAGTTGGCAAATCCTTTACCATCTGCTGCTTCCGCTTGAGCAATTTCATTTTCGTGATGCGGAAAACGCAGATCCATTCCGCCGCCATGTATGTCAAAAGGCAATCCTAGGTATTTTTTACTCATTGCAGAACACTCAATATGCCAGCCAGGGCGACCTTTACCCCATGGACTGTCCCAAGATGGCTCACCTGGTTTAGCACTTTTCCAAAGTGCAAAATCAAATGGATTATATTTCTTCTCGTCGGTTAATGCGCACGTACTAACTTTCATTTCATCCAGTTTTTGACCAGATAGTTTTCCATAGTCTTTGAATTTTTCAACCGAAAAATATACGTCGCCGCCTACTTCGTATCCATAGCCATTATCAACAATTTGCTGGGTCATCTCAATCATTTCAGGAATTGTTTCCGAGGCTTTGGGGTAAATATCTGCGCGTCTAATACCAAGGTTGTCGAGATCTCCCAAGCATCTGTCGGCAAAACGTTTTGAATATTCAAGCGCATCAACACCTTCTTTGTTTGCAGCGGCGATGATTTTGTCATCCACGTCAGTGATGTTTTGAACATAGGTTACTTTGTAGCCTTTATATTCAAAGTATCTACGTATTACATCAAAAGCAAAATAGGTTCTTGCATGGCCGATATGAGCATCTGAATATACCGTCATACCACAGACATACATCTTTACTTTTCCATTTTCGACTGGTATAAAGTCTTGCTTTTGTCTTGAGAGAGAGTTATAGATTTTTATTGTCATTTTTAACACTCAGTGATTTATTGCAAATAGGGAGAAAAATATATAGTTTACTAATTAAACATCCAAACCCTTTATATATATTCCAATGATACCAGACATGGAGGTTTGAATTGTGGCAATTACTGGATTTAAAAATGAACAAATTGCAGTTCTCACAGGTGGCGGAGATGCCCCTGGATTAAATGCTGTGATAAGGGGTCTGACAACAAAAGCAATATTGCTGGGATATGATGTTCTGGGCCTTCGGGATGGATGGAGTGGCCTTCTTGATGATGGAGAAAGTACCCCTCTTGATCTGGATGAGGTTGAGGACATTCATATGATTGGAGGAACCATCCTTCATACTTCAAGGACAAATCCATATAAGGTTGAAGGTGGAGTTGAACAAGTAAAAAGAAATCTTAAAAGATTTAACTGCAAATATCTTGTTGCAATAGGCGGAGAAGACACACTTGGCGTTGCAGCAAAACTCCACAATGATGAAATAAATGTAATAGGAGTTCCAAAGACAATTGACAATGATTTATCTGGGACAGACTATACGTTTGGTTTTGACACAGCTATAACAAGAGCTGCTGAGGCAATAAAAAACTTGCATACAACAGCGGATTCCCATCATAGAGTAATAGTTGTTGAAGTCATGGGTCGGCATGCAGGATGGATGACGCTTGAGGCAGGTATTGCAGGTGGTGCACATGCAATACTTTTTCCAGAAGAAGAATTTGACATTGATGAACTTTGTAAAATTATTGAAAACAGGGAAAAGAAAGGAAAGCACTATACAGTTATTGCAACATCTGAGGGAGCAATGCCAAAAGGGGGAGAATTAAAGTTCAAGGATGTTAGAGTGGATGCATTTGGCCATAAAATTCTAGGTGGGACGGCAGAGCGGCTTGCAAAAAAACTTGAAGAAATGACTGGGAAGGAATGTAGATATGTTGTTCTCGGTCACTTGCAAAGAGCAGGATCGCCCACTGCGTTTGATATAAACCTTGGAACTCGTCTTGGTGTTCATGCAGCAGAAATGATAGATAAAGGTGAGTTTGGAATGATGGCGGCCTTGCACGGTACGGAAGTTGTTTCTGTTCCGCTTGAAACGGCTGTTGGAACGTTAAAAACTGTGCCAAAACACAGAATTGAAGAAGCAAAGATTTTTTATGAATTATGAGGTGAAAAAATATGTCATTAGTGCCAATGAGACAAATTTTAGATGAAGCAGCAAAAAAAGGCTATGGAGTGCCACATTTCAATGTGAACAACATGGAGCAAGCACAGGCTATAATGAGAGGCGCAGAAGAAGTAGAATCGCCAGTTATTATGGCAGCATCAAAAGGTGCATTGAAATATGCTGATATGCTCTTTTTGAGAAACATAATGATGGCTTGTGTGGAAAGATATCCAAAAATTCCGATAGCATTGCATCTGGACCATGGAACAAGTGTTGAGACATGTAAAACGGCAATTGATCTGGGTTTTTCATCTGTTATGATGGATGGGTCATTGCAAGAAGATGGAAAAACACCAAGAGATTTTGCCAGCAACATAGAAATTACAAAAGAAGTAGTAAATTTTGCGCATCCTCTTGGAATAACCGTGGAAGGAGAACTTGGTTGCCTTGGCGGAATTGAAGATGGAATAGGTTCTGGTGAGTCAAAATTGACTGATCCGGATCAGGTAAGAGAGTTTGTAGACAAAACAAATGTTGATGCACTTGCAGTCGCAATTGGAACAAGTCATGGTGCATATAAATTCAAAATCAAACCGGACCCAGACAAAAATCTACTTGCCATGGACATCATAAGAAGAATTCATGAACTTTGTCCAGATCTTCACATGGTAATGCACGGGTCATCTTCGGTTCCACAGGAAATCATTGCTCAAATCAACAAGTATGGCGGAGCAATACCTGAAACATATGGTGTTCCATTATGGGCAATAAGAGAGGGAATTGAGGCAGGCGTGAGGAAGGTAAATGTTGATACGGACCTACGACTTGCAGTTACCGCAACTGTAAGAAAATATCTTCATGACAACCCTGAACAATTCGATCCAAGAAAATATCTGGGACCTTCAAGAGATGCAATGAAAGAAATTATAATGGAGCGGTACAGAAAATTTGGCAGTGCAGGTCATGCATATGACTATACACCAATGACATTAGATGACATGAAAGAATTTTACAAAAAACAATGAAATCGGAGAAACAGCAATTTCTCCATTCTCTAACCTTTAGCTTTATATATTAAAAGCTTATTCTGGACATACCCTATAGATACGGAGTAAAGATTATGGCACGAATGCATGCAAGAAGAAAAGGAAAATCAGGATCTACGAAGATGTTTGGTAGAGAAAAGCATCCTGACTGGAGTGCACTAAACACTAGAGAAGTAGAATCCCGGGTTATTGAACTTTCAAAAAGAGGAAAATCTACAAGTGAAATTGGCCTTGTTTTAAGAGATCAATATGCTGTTCCTGATGTAAAGCTTGCAACTGGAAAAAAGATATCAAAAATACTTGAGAGCAACGGCTTAAAACCCGAAATCCCTGAAGATATGAGAAATCTGATAGGTTCTGCATTACAACTAAGAAAACATCTTGAAACAAACAAAAAAGATTTGCACAATAAAAGAAGTTTGCATCTTACTGAGTCGAAAATACGACGTCTTGCTAAATATTACCATTCAAGAGATAAGCTTCCAGAAGGGTGGAAGTACAGTCCAGAGCAAGCAAAACTCATGTTTGATTAAATTCCATTACCTTTTTTAGATAGTGTTACTTTCACTTTTAAAAATGTCCGATAATTTACAAGAGCTTAGCAAAAAAGCTGCAAAAATAATTTTGTCGTGCCCAAAAGAGGCAAAGATTAGAATCATCTCTCATTATGATGCCGATGGGATAACTGCTGCAGCAATAATGTCTCAGGCTCTACATCGCGCAGGCTACAATTTTCATGCAACACTTATGAGAAACCCATTTATCCAAGGTCTGGAACGCGTTAAAAAAGAAGGAAATGAATTAATTATTTTCACAGATATGGGTAGCGGCCAGATTGAATTTATTGAACAGATGGGTTGCAAAGTGATTATTATTGATCATCATCAATACGTCAAAGAAAAAACTAATGCCGATATTCTTCAGATCAATGCAAATCTATGTGGTATTAATGGTAACTACGAAGCATGTGGTGCAACACTCAGTTACAGTGTTGCAAAAGCACTTGATTCAAACAATGTTGATCTTGTATCACTTGCAATGGCAGGTGCAACAGGTGATAAACAGTACATAGGTGGAATTCGTGGTTACAACAAAGAAGTTCTTAAGGAAGCGCTTGAGAATGGCGTTTTAGAAAAGAAAGTTGACATGAAATTAAATGGAAGTACAATAGCTGATGCGCTTTATTACTCCATAGAGCCTTATTATTCTGGAATTTCAGGCAACAAAAAAGGGATATCTGATTTATTAAAAAAACTAGAAATTGACGGAAGTAAAAAACTAGAAGATATTGACGAGATCAAAAGGAAAAAACTACGGTCGTTTTTGCTTTTCAAACTAATAAAAAAAGGATGCGAAAAAAATATTCTAGACACGGTCATAAGGGATAGATATTACCCAAATAACTTGCCGTTTGAATTGGAAAGTTTTGCAGATATACTGGATTCGGGTGGTAAGGGAGGGAACAGAGGTCTTGCACTTTCTGTTTGTTTTGGAGATGAGGAGTCTTTAAAAGCGGCAATAAATCTTGAAAAAAGTTACAAACAGGAAGTTCTTGATGAACTTTTAAGGTTGGAAAAAGAAGACACATTAGACAAAAAAGCATTCAGATATTTTTATTCAAGAGGCTCATCACTTGGCGGAGTTATTGCAGGTATTGCAGCAAACTTCATTTTTGACAATAAAAAACCCTTAATTTCTCTTATAAAAAAAGATAACGAAATACACATATCTTGCCGTGGAAATCAAGAGCTCGTAAAAAAAGGACTTGATTTAGGCCTTGTAATGAAAGAAGTTGCAAAAACTCTTGATGGCAATGGCGGTGGTCATGCAATAGCATCCGGTGCGACAATTAACATTGAAAAAGAGCAAGAATTCTTGGAAAAGATTGATGAAATAATATCAAGCCAACTAGAGGGGCAATTATGAACGTATCATGTATTGTTGCGATTAAATACGATGACCAAAAAACGGCTCAGAATGTATTGAAATCAATTGAAGTCGATGATTTTAATTTTGTAAAATCTTTGGTAAGAGAAAAAACACTTGAGGCGCATATTGAAAGCAAGTCGATTTCTTCCTTAATTCATACTCTTGATGATTTTCTAGCATGTATCTCTGTCGCTGAAAAAATTGTAGGCAAGACTTGATATTTTTTGATAGAACAATAAGAAGACACTCCCGAAAACCAGCAATGAGAAAAGCATTTATACAAGAATTGTATCCCAGCAGTAATGGCGAAACGAAGGAAAGAAAAGGATGAGGGGAGTGAAACTGATTTTAAGTTCCCTAAGTTTGATGAAGAAAAATTCTTAAAAAAGGAACGGAGAAACATCAAAGCTACATTTCTATCGTTTTTACTTGGCACAGTAATGGCAATAATTTGTTTTGCATTTTGGACTCTTTTAAGTGGATATTTCATTAGATGGGAATTAGTTTTGCTTGTTGCAGTTGTGAATTCGACATTTTTGAAATATCTCTTTATAAGGCTCAACATTGATTTAACCGATTTTGGTAAGAAAGGATGGCTTTCTGCATATGCAACTTATTTTTTTACATGGCTTTTAGTCTTTATAGTGTTAGTAAACCCGCCGTTTTATGACGATGAGGTGCCAAAAGTTGATGTCGTGACTTTGCCGACTATGCAAGAACTTGGTGGCACTGTAAAAATCATTGCAAGTATTTCTGACAATGTGGGTATAGAAAGCATTGATTTTGCTATAGTTTCACTGGATGGTACAAGCACTAGTCTTTCACCTACTGAGTATACATATGGGAATAATATTCTTATGTATGAATATCCAAGCCCTGATAATTTGACAGACGAATCTGATACATACACATACATGCTTAATGTTACAGATGTCAACAAGCATTCAACAGAAAGAACCGGCTCTTTTACATACAGCGACAATACAATAAAATTACCAGAGCCAGCAAGTTCAAATGAACAGCAGGGTGCTGAAGTGACTTACACCACTAGTATTAAATTTGATGTCAAACCATATGTTAGCAGATTTTACTACAGGATAGATGGCGGCAAAGAAATTAATGTGACAAAGGATGGAGACTACTATACAACATCTCCTAAAACAGAAGGTTGGTCAAGAGGTACTAATGTTACAGTAAAAGCATATGGAGAAATTATTTATTATTTTGAAAACTCGGGCATAAAATATAACAATACAATTGTTGACAGTGGTACATATTATTTCAATGTCAGCGATGTGCCAGAAATAGGTGGGGAACCT
>JAYEJG010000143.1:0-7336 GCA_034660435.1 Thermoplasmatota archaeon | reverse complement strand
TTTACTGTGAGTTAACATCCCTGCCATTGCTGGTATTTTTTCAGGCGTTGGAGTGGAGCTAATAAGTTTTACGTTCATCAATTTCCCCAAAGCTAAAATAGAATCCCTCTTTAATATTTATCTTATTAAAACCGCTTTGAGAGAAAAGTTAAAACGGGACGGATGAATAAGAAGTAGTTGAAGTTCGACCAATATGAGACTTGACCCTAAAGGATATTTTCTGATCAGAATCAATCGTGGCAAGAATTTGATAGAGGTAGGGTTCTGTAAGTACAAGGATAAGAAAGTCATCGAGACCTGGGAAGGCAAGAACCCAGATGCGCTTTTTGGTGGGATCAATAATAAGTATATCTCACTTGAATCGCATAAACATTACCTGGAGAAAGAATTTGCCAAAGCTAGAAAGTGTCTTGATGACGGATCCGAATATGTACAAGAATGAGAGAGAAAGCTGAATGCAGACAGCTTTCATATGGGGAAAGAAACAATAGAATGGATACCAAGAGGGGGCTTTGCAACTGGAACTGCTTTGCAGCATGATTCCAGTTTTCTCGCGTTGTTTTATTGCTACAGCTATTATTAAATTAGCGAAATAACGTTAACTAAACAAAGTTTTCAGACAAACATACTGTGCAGCTTAAAACCATAAGCTTTTAAAAACCTTGTAATTAACATCAGTTGGTGAATGAGGGACATAAATGAGTATAATTGCCGGAATGTTTTTTCCAAATTTGTTTTTGAGTGCATCAATTAATCTTGTAACAGAATCGGCTTTTGGAGTTTTAATCATTGTATCTGCAATCATTGCTATGCTTGTTGGTGCATTAATTGCTTTGAAACAGAAGGAGTTGATGAGTCTGATATACACTGTTACTGCAGCAGAAATCGGTTTTGTTTTTCTTGCAATTGGAACGGCATTACTTTTGACCGGGACAGTTTATGGATCAGTGGCTCTTGATGCAGGCATATTTCACGCAATAAATACTGCCATTGGGTTTGTATTATTACTACAAGTTGCAATATCAATTCACCATTCAACAAAAGAAAATGACATTTCAAATCTGGGAGAACTTGCTAAAAAAATGAAGTATACATGTATATTTTTCATC
Source organism: Thermoplasmatota archaeon (assembly GCA_034660435.1). Taxonomy (GTDB): domain Archaea; phylum Thermoplasmatota; class E2; order DHVEG-1; family DHVEG-1; genus JAYEJG01. The sequence continues at coordinate 6,227 of JAYEJG010000143.1, read as the reverse complement.
TTTGGATTTTTAGCGCTAATCGGAATTCCACCAACTGGCAGTTTTACTTCTAGTCTAATGATTTATGAATCTGCATATCGAGTGAATCCTGTTTTGTCAGTTATAGCAATTTTATGTAGCATGCTTTTACTTGCAGCATTTATAAAGGCACTATATTTCATATTTTTGAAACCTTCTAAAACCAGCGTAAAAGATATAAAGGAAGTTCCAAAAAGTATGCTGATTTCAATGGGAATTATTGCAGCAATCATTACCATTTTTAGCATATTTCCAAACTTTGTCTTAGAATTTATTGTGCAACCAACCGTTGATAGCATCCTAAATCACCCGAATTATTTTAAGCAAGCATCCCTCTTAATAGGAAAAGAAGTTAACGTTTACTGGGACCCTATTATTTTTATAATTATTTCAGCATTGACACTGCTTATTGTATATGTGATAAGGGGTTTTGGCAATGACAAGTACAATAAAAAGTCAGGTCAAACAAAACCGGTTACATCTGGTAAAAAAAATTACAAAAAAGAGAATGTGGGACTGACGCACACTGACACATATCAGGTTTTTTTCAACTCCACTAAATGGGCATATGCATTACTTGAGAGAAAGATTGGTAAACGAAAGGCCAGTGACTATATTTTGATTTTAACAGTTTTAATACCCACTTTGTTATTCATTGTGGGGGTGATTTAATGGAGATTCTTTCAATCATAAATACTGCCATAAATATAATACTTGGAGTGGCAATTCTTTCTGCATTTGGGATTGTTTTTGGGCTGCTTTATAGAGGAATCGATCGGAAGTTGTCTTTTGCACTTTTAAAAACCCCGAGTCCTTACATTTTCCAACCATTTAAAGATGTATCAAAATTGTTTAAAAAGAAAAACATTGTGCCGGAAAACTCAATTCCATGGATTTTTAACTTTGCACCGATGGCAGGACTTGTTGCAATACTTGCAATTCTATTTTATATTCCGGTTGGTGGGTTTGGACCCTTACTCTCAACAGATGGCGACATAATATTGGTTGTATACCTCTTATTGATTTCATCAATTACCCTACCAATAGGCGGATTTTCATCTGGTTCGCGCTATGCTGCAATCGGATCGCAAAGAGAAATTGTCAAACTAATTTCATACATTTTCCCATTTTTGATAGTAATCATTGGAATCGTGTGGGCTATAGATCTCCAAGGAGTTGATGACGCATTTGCCTTCTCTGCAATCCTTTCCAATCCCGTCTGGAACTTCGTAGGGGCACTTGGGTTTATTGGATTTGTTATCATGTTAGTTGTAACCATAACTATTGTTTCTGCTCAACTTTCAAAGACTCCGTTTGATGATGTAAAAAGTGACTCTGAGATTGCAGGTGGGGCACTTGCAGAATATTCTGGGAGAAATCTTGCAATATTCTATCTGACTGATTCCGTGAAATTGATTGTATTATCTTCTATTGTCGTTGCCTTGTTTTTCCCATATAATCTATCTTCCCTACTTGGAATTCAAGGTTATTTTTCGAGCATCATCGATTTTGTATTTTACCTTGTAAAAGTATTTGTCATTACGTTTTTCACTGCGACACTTGCCAGAATGGTCACTACAAGAAAAAGGACAGATCAAGTTCTTTACACTTATTGGACTACGCTAACCCTTGCAGCTTTAGTGGGGCTAATTTGCATAATGTGGGATATGTGGACGATGAACCAGTTTGGCCTGCAAACATTAGCTGAAATGATAAACTTGATCTAAACTGCTACAAGATTTTTAATATAACAAGTTTATTTGGTGCTTAAAGGGAATGAAATAAAGATGAAAGAACAAAAACTTACATTGATTTTTCTAATACTTCCTACGATATTTGTGATAACTGGACTGTTGTTTTTCCCATACACTCCAGAATGGCAAGAAGGATTAAGAGAACAATTGATTCCCATCCCTCTTTTTTTAAGTTTGACTTTGCTCTTTGGAGGAATTGTATCAAGAAAAGATGAAATTAGAAGTAAGTTAAAAATGACTGGATGGGGGCTTTTTGCATTCTTCTGGTCAACAAAAATTAATACGCTTTATTGGGCAGAAGGAGAGGATTTTGTAAACGCTGCTTTTTGCATTATCGGAATATATGTTTTATTTTACCTTGCATATCATGAGTGGCTCTCTATAAAAAGGAAAGAGAATATAGAATGCCTGAACTGGGCAGCAGGCGCTGCAACAGTTGCTGGTTTTATTTATTTTACTGTAGAACTTACCCCACTTGCAATTTGGCTAAGAGAAGTTGTAGCGATGCAAAGTGGGTGGTTATTAAATTTATTTAACGGGGGCGTTACTGTTGAAGGGATCTCCATTCGATATGGAACAGCAACAATAAGAATAATATTTGCATGTACTGCAGTACAATCGATGGTTCTTTTTGTTGGTATGATCCTTCCATTAAAGAATGTAGAAACAAAAAGAAAGATATGCGGGCTTTTGATAACAATAGTCCCAGTATACTTCCTTAACCTAGTCAGAAACGCACTTATTACATATCTTGTGGCGGTGAATGGAAATGAGTTTTTTGGTACGGCGCACAACATCATAGGAAAAGGCGGAAGTCTTATTGCTCTTGTAATTTTAATTTACATTGTTGCAAAGATGCTGCCGGAAGTATTCGATCAGATATTTGCAATAGCCGATCTTCCAAAGAGAAACGGACCTCTTGAAAAACTTATCTGGAGGAAAAAAATAAAATGAAAATTGCAAAGGGCTCCAAGTCTCCTATTATACTATCCTTCTCGTTAACAGCCATATTTTTAGTGATGTCTTTAATTTCTCAGAATGAGATCAGGCATTCCTTTCTTTTTTCAACAACACTCTTTTTTCTAATATCTCTGTTTTTATTGCTCTTCTTCAGGGATCCTGAGAGAGAAATTGCAGGTGGAATCGTTGCTGCGGCAGATGGGAAAATTAGAGAGATTACTAGAATTGGAGATTATGTAAAGATTTCTACATTTATGAATATCCATAATGTTCATGTAAATAGAATGCCGATAAATGGGGTTGTAAAAAGTGTTGTGCACTACCCTGGCACATATATTCCTGCATTTAAGAAGGAATCCGAGAGAAATGAAAGGACAATCATACTAATAAAAACAACAATCGGCACGATAAAGATAGTACAAATCGCAGGGACGATTGCACGGAGAATTGTAACATATGTAGAAGAAGGAAACGGGATAAAAAAGGGAGAAAGAATTGGAATTATAAGACTAGGCTCTAGAGTGGATATTTATTTCCCCTCTGCAGGAATCAAAAAGATAAATGCACAAGTTGGAGATAAAGTAAGAGCAGGAGAGACTACAATTGCAGAAATCAATGATTAGGCTATTGTCCATTGCTGATTGTGTAACCATTACCAACTTAGTTTTTGGATTTTTTTCAATTATTATGGCTTTAATGAATGAGATGAGGTTTGCTTTTACTTTTATATTTCTGGCGTTGATGGCAGATGGGCTTGATGGTATTGTTGCAAGAAAAACAAGACAAAGTAAAGTAGGCGGACATCTAGAGGCAGAGGCAGACATAGTTTCATCAGGCGTTGCTCCAGCAGTATTTATCTACATGACTTACCAAAACATTGGTTTTGAAAATATTTACTATAAAGTTTTCCTTATTGCACTTCTTGCTTTATTTCTCTTTGCAACGTCTACCCGACTTGGATGTTTTCATATTTTGGAGAGCAGAGAAAATTTTGTTGGTCTCCCTGCACCTGCAAGTGCAATTATTCTATTGCTATTATCGCTTCTAGAGGTTAATTTAATATTTTTACTCTTAGTTTTATTTACAATTTCTATTGCAATGATATCAAGCATAAGATTCCCAAAACCTAGCGTTATGATGGATGGCGTTACAGGAGTTCTCATTATACTAACCATAATTCTTTGGAAAAGTTATTTTAGCATTGCACCTGCGATTATGCTAACATCTATTCTAATATACACAATTGGTGGTCCTTTACATTTGTTGAAAAGTAAAAAATAATACGAATATCGCACAATTTTTCAATAAAAACATTTCTAAACAAAAAATACATTACATGTCGCTGATGGATGATATTCCAAAGATAGGAATAACCGGTATGCCAAGCGTCGGCAAAACACAGACTCTCATAAAAATCATTGAGTCTCTAGAAAAACATGGATATACAGTAGAAGGGATGATTGCCGAACCAGTATTGAAGGGTAAGGAGCGCGTAGGATTTTATGTCACAGATTGGCAAACTAGAGAAAAAGAAGTTTTTGCCCATGTAGATTTTGACACCAAGGAAAAAGTTGGAGAATATGGTGTAGACATAAAGGCCCTCGAGAGAATTGGAATTCCTGCGATAGAAAAGGCAATAACAGATGAAGAAATAAATATCATAATAATCGATGAAATCGGTAAAATGGAGATGCTTTCAGAAAAATTCTGTGAAATGGTAATAGAAGCGCTCGACTCAGATAAACCAATTATAGCCACCCTTCACAAGAAATCAAGAACACCTCTTTTACAGGATGTACGTCGCCGTGACGACATTAGAATTTTAGAAGTGACTGCAGTAAATAGAAATCTTCTACCTTACAAAATCGAAAAAATTATGGCTGAAAAACTACCGCCTCTGTTCTAATTATGAAAGCTGAAAAAATTTTTGAAGGTGCTACCGAAGTTTTGGGTTTCAAGGGAAAGGCTTCAAAAAAAGGACCTGGGACAAAAGAAAAACTCCCTTTTTACAACCCTGCAATGGAATTCAATAGAGACATATCTATTCTTGTAACGCAATATCTTGTAAATTTAATTGAAAGAAAATCTTTGCTTTTGGATGGCCTTGGTGCATCTGGGATAAGGGGCGTGAGAATAGCAAACGAAGTAAATGGCAATTTTGAAGTGATAATTAACGATTGGAATAAAGATGCATTTGAACTTATAGAAAGGAATGTCGATTATAATAAACTGGAAAACGCAACCGGAAAAAATGAAAATTTAAACAAGATTCTGTCTGAACGCAAATTTGACTATATTGACATTGACCCTTTTGGCTCTCCAATATATTTTATCGATTCTGCAATAAGAAGCATCAAAAATGATGGGATAATATCACTCACCGCAACAGATACTGCAACACTGTGCGGCGTCTATCCAAAGGTTTGTATTAGGAGATACGGAGCAAAACCATTCCATTGCAAAGTTATGCACGAAATAGGAATTAGAATTTTGCTCTACGTTCTTTGCAGAGAAGCAGGGAAATATGACAAAGGAATTGAACCCATCCTCTCGTATTCAACGGATCACTATTTTAGAATTTACGCACGGATAAAATCGGGTGTTAAAAACTCAAATGACTCTGTTAAAAAATGTTATTTTGTAAATACAAAGGATATTTGCTATACGAACAGCAACGAAAATATTGGACCTCTGTGGATGGATAAACTTCACAATAAGCAAATAATATCCGAGTTGAGAACCATACTTTCAGAGAAAACACTTGGCACTAAAAGCTTAATATGGAAGATTTTGGACGTACTAGAAGAAGAAGCTTGTGCACCACCTTTTTTTTATACTACAGATGAACTCTCTTCGGTTTTTAAAAGGGCTCCACCAAAATTAGAAGTTTTGTTTGAAAAATTGAAGGATAACGGATTCGATGTGTTTAGAACCCATTTTAGCCCAATTGGATTTAAAACTACTGCCTCAAGAAAAGAAATAGAAGAAATTTTTATTAAAACTCACTAAGACAATACATGCTTTCTTTTGGAAACGATGCCCAATATTTTTAATGTCATAACAACAGAGATTGCAATTTGAATTGAGATGCAAATTACTTCTTGAAACACATCTGCCCATGGATGCCGGTCATCAAACGCACCCGGATATTGTTCTTTTATTACAACACAGCCCAAGGCAGAAGACAATATGTTTTGCCCATTTTGAAAAGAATCTTTATCAAAAACATGAAACTCTACAGGCTCTACATATGGGTCCACATCAGACATTACCCAATGAGCGGCTTCGTGGATTGGAGTTGTTGCAATAATAAATGACAATGATAGCAAAAATCCGATTAAAATCAAATCTAGCCTTATTTTTGCAGAGTTACTGAATTCTTCTCTCATTCAAAAGTTAAATATTATCTCGTTTTAAATATTTTATTAGTCATATTTATATAGTGTTTGGGGGAAAAAACAAAAATGGTCCGATATATACCGTCTAGTAAGTTGA
>JAYEJG010000142.1:6548-7427 GCA_034660435.1 Thermoplasmatota archaeon | reverse complement strand
TGCAGTCATAGTATAACAAGTAATACCAACAAGATCTGCGTCATCATTGAAATCGATATCCTCATAGTTTTCATTAACAATTTTAACAGAATACTTTTTGGGAGTGATACTTGCTATATGTGGTAAAGTAATAATGGGGTAGCCAAAAATGATAGAATTCCATGATCCTTTATGCCTGTATGTAGTTGCACCATGTTCTATTCTTGGAAATACGAGCAGGATGTTCATATGATTCTCACAACTGTCTATTTTTTAAATATTAAATTTCTCCTTTTTGTAAAATGATCGCACGCTCATATTTGTTAAAAATTTCATTATCATGTTAATAGGATTAGGATCCATCATATCAAAACTTCTTTTGATGCAATTTTTTACTGAAAAGAACTCAAGAGAAATTCTTTTTATCCCTTCATACAATTCTGCTTCAGACATACTTTTCGGCATCATGTTGACTTTTCCCTCTTCATATTTGGACCAATCATAGCTAGTAATTCTCCCTTCTTTTTCAAGTCGATCGAACAACCGGGTTCCAGGATATGGGGTAATAATGCTAAAGGATGCTTCATCAAGCCCCCAATCGAAAATCGCTTGCAATGTAGCATCAAATATGTCTTTTGTATCATAATCTAGACCAAAGATAAAAAACCCTGTAACTGACATTCCATGATCTTTTATCTTTTTTATCGATTTTGCGTAATTTTCTACATTGTTGGTTCCCTTGCCTGCCTGATCTATGTTTGCTTGGGAGATTGATTCTATCCCTAGATACCATTTTGTGACGCCTGCATCATGTGATAATCGCAAAAATTCATCATCACGGGCGAGAACATTGATGTTCCCGAAACAATCAAATTTTTTATTTATCTCTTTCATTTCCTT
>JAYEJG010000142.1:0-6538 GCA_034660435.1 Thermoplasmatota archaeon | reverse complement strand
TGCGTCGGCAAAAAATATCCGTTTTGCTTTGATGCCCTTCATTTCCTCAATGACGGCATCTATTGGTCGACCTCGGAATGTCCTTCCCTCAACAACATTCATAGCGCAAAATTCACAACCAACTGGGCATCCACGTGATGCTTGTATGGCCTCAGCAAACGGCGTGTACACTCCAATGTCGTGCCTAGCGGGTGGGATCTCTTCAGCTTTAACGACTCTTTTGTTTTTATAAAATGGTTTAAGATTCCCATTTTTTACATCTTTTAAAAGCTGTGGCCAGGTGAGTTCAGCTTCACCTATCACAACGCTATCAGCATGTTGTTTTGTTTCTTCAGGTAACAAAGAAGCATGATATCCACCAAAAACAACAGGTATTCCTTGTTTTCTAAATATTTCTGATACTTCATATCCTCGAAGAGAATTATATGTGAGGCAAGATATGCCAACGAGATCATATTTTTTGTTGAAATTAATTCTTTCATATCTTTCATCTACAATTTCAACATCATGTTCTCTGGGCGTTATGCCTGCTATCTGTTGAAGCGTCAAGGAAGGATATTGGAATTTAGAAAGAAAACTTCTTTTAGATGGAGGGTGAGGCATTAACAACAATATTTTCATAGAATTTATCTCCTTATATCGTGGCTTACAAAGTAATATTTGTATGTTGCATACATTAATATTTCTTCTTTCTTTAACTTTTTAATCATATGTGTAAGGAGTATTTAATGTATATTATACTCAATGCTTCATGCTGAGTTAATTCCTCAAAAAATTCATTTTGGAAAACGCATCACAAAGTTAGTTTCAGTTTTTTTATCTTTTTCATTTCTTCTTCTGTCAGAAGTCCATTCTTTTGTTTGTTGCTGTCGATATTCTTTATTTTTGGCTTTTCAATAAACACTTCTTTGATCACTCTTCCATCAATGTGTTTTGGTATAGGATTATTCATCGCTGCTAATATTGTTGGTACAATGTCAACTACAGATGCATTTATCTTTTGGTTTGATTTCACATTTTTTCCGTACATAAAAAATATGCCTTCTGGGCGATGATCTCCTGCCCACTCATAAAAACCAGGTGGTGAAAGTATGGACATCGATTCATTTTTTGATCGGAAGGCATGGCGTAAACCCTCAGGAGGCTGAAGAAGTTCCTGTGCGCCGTACTCCTCTTCAAGGTCAAATACAATATCCAAAGGGTCGTTCACTGCATTTTCTCCATAAATTTCTTCCCAGCGATATATTTCTTTAACGATGTTTTTTTTGGTCTCTGGATCTTTGAGATTTCTAAGCAACATAATAATTTCAGTACGCAATTTCTCGTAATTCTCTTTGTCGACCACTCCATGTTCATATTTGCCTTTGAGGTTAATTCGTATTCCTCGCGAACATATCGAGTGATAAAATGCTTTTGTATGTGAAAAATCAATAGTGTTATTGCCGCCCCCTGAAAGTATAAACTTCCGGCCAATTGGCGAACGTACAAGTTTCTGTAGAGGCACCATATGGAAAATAATTCTGCTTAGCTTGTCAAACGATAGTGCAATTAATGAATTAAGATTGCAGTTAGGATTTGATGCAGCTTCCAAATACCCTGCATCATACAGAAGATTGTTCACATATAGATATTTCTTGGGTTTTCCAAAGCCGTGATCTGAAACGATAATGAAAGTCGCGTCAGGATATTGTTCCATCATTCTGTTGATATAATCATCGGCTGTTTGATAACAAGATAAGATAAGGTCTTTTTGCCCCCACAATAGGTGCTGTGCATCGTCTGTGCCACGGAACACCACCATGGTGAAATCCCATTCATGTTCTTTCATCAAGTTCATTGTTACTGTTGCATGTGATGCGGTCATGTTATTGATCTGTCCAGCAAATTTTTCTGGGGCGTATCGTGCGGTAAGGTTCTTTGGAATGTCATCTACTGCCACTTGTTCAAGTTCATATTTTCCTAATTTTCCTTCCACGAGATTCTCTTTTATATATTTTGGATATGTGAAATTTGCTTCTGGTGACGGCGTTAATAAACCTGTGATCATGACGCCATTTATTTTTTCAGGCGGGTATGTGCCAGGTACATTGACAATTATACTTTTGTTTCCATTGTCTGTAAGAAAATTCCATATGGCTTGTGTTTTTCTGTACCGTGAATTTACAAGTTTTTTTGAAGATGTATCAGTATGGAAAAAATCGTAGATGCCATGTTTCCCTGGTTGACATCCTGTAACTATTGAAACCCATGCAGGTGCACTATAGTATGGGGTGGTTGATCGGAGTTTTCCATAAACTCCTTGTTTTCGTATTTTTTCAAATGCTGGTAGTTTGCCCCTATCCATCCACGGATTCATTAGGTCTAATGTTCCACCGTCAAGACCAATCACTATTACTTTTGGATTTTTTCTCATGCGATGTTTTCTCCTTAGAATTATGAACTATGTATCATACGACATTTAATACTTTTTACTGATTATTTAGTCAAACGACAGGGTAATCTATATTTTAAATCGAAATTTGGAAATACTTCACTAGGGCTTGATTTAGTGTGACAATTCAAATCCGCCTGAAAAAATGATGTAATAGATACCAAAATATTTTATTATACTAACAGGTATATGGCTAAGGTGTCCAATTGGAAAACGATGTTATAATACTTGATTGTAACACACAAAAAAGAGGGCTAAGATGAACTTCAAAGATAAAGTTGTTTTAATATCGGGTGCAACTGGCGGTATGGGTGAAGAACTTGCAAAGCTTCTTTCTAATGAAGGATGCAAATTGGCGCTTTTTGCCAGAAGAGAAAAAAAACTAGAAGAAATATCTAAAAGTGTGAGCAACGGAAAGACGGAATGCATTTACAGAAAATGTGATGTGAAAAACAGTGAAGACATCAAAGAAGCTGTTGAACTTACATATAAAAAGTTTGGTAGAATTGATGTGGCTGTATTAACTGCTGGTATTCTGTCACCCAGTCCTATCGAAATCTTTGATAGTAAGATTATAAAGAATTCTATGGACGTTAACTTCATGGGAAATGTATATTTCATAGAATATCTACTGCCCATCATGAAAGCTCAGAGATCAGGTACTATTGCAGTAACATCCACCTTGCCCGATAAAAGGGGGGTTCCAGGCTGGGGTTCATACGGTGCTAGTAAGGCAGCAGTGAGTTGGTTGATAGAAAGTCTGAGGGCTGAAGCTAAACAGAAATACAATGTTAATTTTATAACGATAAAACCTGGTTCTGTTGAAACTCCAATGATAGAAGATTATCACCGCCAGGGCGCCATTCAACCAGAAAAAGCAGCAAAAATCATTGTAAAAGGAATACAAAGAAAAAAGAAAATAATTCAATTCCCACTTGGGCAGGTTTTACTAATTAGAACATCAGATATGTTTCCTGCAACTGCATATGATATGTTGCCTGTAGATGCACAGAAAGGCGACGGGTATCCTGTTGTTGATGAGAAGTAATGTAGCAGCTTTAGTGTTATAAAACATATAAACATTTAACGATTGTTAATGTGAATTGGTGCTTACATGAATCCTATCTTAAACCCTTTGATTTCAATACCACTCCTGAAAAGCTATGTTTTAGATTCAAGTAGGATGCAGCGATTAAAACCTAAAGAGATGAGAAGATATCAAGACAAGGCATTCAAGGGTATAATCAAATATGCATATACCGTTCCGTTATATCACGACAAATACAAGAAAGCAGGAGTTCATCCAAATGATATAAAGGGAATAGATGATGTTGTAAAACTACCGTTTGTAACAAAAAATGATTTAAGGGAAAATTTTCCTGATAGGATACTGCCAATCGGTTATGACAGAAATAATGCACATGTTATTTGTACAGGTGGTACAACCGGAAAATCTGTTTCTATTTATACTGATTTTATAACACTTGGTAAGGGTTGCATTCCATTTTTAAATGAAATGAAATTTTTCAATTTGGATTGGAAGAAATCAAGATTTGCACACATTGGTAATTTTAATTCATACCGGGTTGACCGTGTAACTCAAGAGAAATTTCAATCACGTCTTAAACCTTTTTTTTCTATGGGCAATCAGTTAAACATTGATGTAGATATGAAAATGGTTGACATTATCAACAAGTTAGATAGATTCAAACCAGATGTAATTATGGCATATCCTGCTATATTTCAACATCTTGCTTTTTTGAAGCGAAAAGGGTATGGTAAAAATATCAAACCAAAACTTTTCTGGACTGGCGGTGCAATGTTAGATGCGTACACAAAGAGATACGTCCAAGATGCATTTGGATGCAGAATGCTTAACATTTATCCATCGGTTGAAGCTGGAGCAAATATGGCGTTTGAGTGCTACGAAGGGACTTGGCACATCCATTCAGATTTCTTCCATCTCGAATCTATTGACGAAAATGACAAATTAGTTTCACCTGGTGAGAGGGGTCACGTTGCACTGACCAGACTTTGGGGTAAAGGTACACCAATAATCCGTTATACGGGTATGGATGACTGGGTTAGAATTTTGCCAAATAAGGAATGCAGTTGCGGATTATCGACCCCTATTATCAAAGATGGTATCGAAGGGAGGGCAAGAGCCAACATAGTCTTGCCTGATGGAAGGGTTTTTCCCACTGGTGCATTTTGTTTTATCGAACCCATTCTTCAAAAATTTGGAACGTACAAAATCAGACAATATCAAATAATACAGAAAAAGATTGATGAAATAGATATTCTACTTGTTATCGATGAAGACCTAAGAGATAAAGGCGCTCCGGTAGATAAAATTGTTAATGGCATAAAGAAGATTTATATGGGGAAAGTTGGGCCAAATGTTACAATAAACGTAAAAGAAGTAAAAGAAATCAAGCATCATAAAGATTCAGAAAAACCCCCACCAATTGTCATTTCGAATGTTTCATATGAGGAAGGGTATAACGTTCTAGACCATTAACAATTTTGGCAACATGAAATTCTTTGACAAGATATCACAGGCGAAGTATAACTTATGCATTTCAACAGTAGAAATTTTGTGGGAGTTTGTCAATATTGTTTCTCTTAGTTTTTAAGCTGATATAACAAACTTTCTTCCTGTAAAATGTATGGACTGGGCGGGATTTGAACCCGCGGCCTCCACCTTGCGAAGGTGGCGATCTTCCGAGCTGATCTACCAGCCCATAGACAAATATTGTTGTGAGAAGAAAAAAGAGGTATTTGATATTTTTCTATTATGCATCATGGGTTAGAATTTTTTGTTTTTCGCGGTCTTTAATGCTTCTACAACAGGCAGTTTTTCACCCATCATGAATTTCTCAAGACTCCCTCCACCAGTGCTTATATGACCCATTTTGTCATCAAGTCCTAGTTTTTCTACTGCTGCAACAGTGTGTCCTCCACCTACAATGGAAAATGTATCTATCCCTGCGATGTATTTGAATATTTCTTCTGTTCCTTTCATGAACAATGGGTTTTCAAAGACTCCGCATGGTCCTGAAAGAAATACTGTTTTTGCGTCATCAATTATGTTTTTGAAGTTTTCAATTGATTTTTCACCAATGTCGTATAGGTTGTATTGTGTTGGCAATTCTGTTGTGTCTATCTCATTTCGATTTGTGTTTTCTTCTACTGCAAAATCAGTTGGTAGATAGATGTTATCTTTGTATTTTGCTAGGAGTTGTTTGATTTCTTCATAGTTTTCAGGTGTTCCTTCTTTTGCTAGCATTTCTTCGTTTTTATCACCTAGATTCACTCCTTGTGCTTTGAGAAATGCGTTTGCTGGCATACCTGTGAGTATTACCTTATCAGCTGTTTTATTTTCAAGCAATTTTTCTATTGTTTTTACAACATCATAGAATTTTGCACCACCAAATAAGAATACTGATGGTTTCTTAGGATCTGTCATGATTTCTCCAAGTGTTGTTAGTTCTTTTTCCAATAGACGTCCTGCGCACGATGGTAGTACTGTTGTAAAACCAATTAGTGAACACTGAGCACGGTGTGCTGCTGCAAATGCATCATTTATAAAAATATCTGCAAGTGGATATAGGTTTTGTACTAGTTCAGATCGGGAGTGTTCTTCTGCTGATTTTTTATCTGTTTCACCATTAAACCTTCTAACATTACCTAAAAGGAGTACCTCACCGTTTTGCAGATTTTTTATTGCGTTTTTTGCTTTTTCACCAAATATATCATCACAATATTCAACACCTTCACCTAGCAGGTTTTCTAATGCCTTTGCATGTCTTTCAAGACTCATAAAATCCCAACTACCCTGTCTGCCCTGATGAGCTAGAATAACTGTTTTAGCATTTTTATCTACTAGTTCATTTATTGTTGGCAATACTCTTTCTATACGTGTTGTATCAAGTATTTCAAAAGTTTCCTTATCCAGTGGCATGTTAAAATCCACGCGTAGTAAAATGGTTTTATTCTCTATATCAAAATCATCTAAAGTATTATACTCTGCCATAAGACTAACACCTCCGCAAAACCACATATAAAAAGTATTTATTTAAAACTATAGCAAAAAAGATAAATATT
>JAYEJG010000141.1:0-7505 GCA_034660435.1 Thermoplasmatota archaeon | reverse complement strand
AGCATGAAAAAAATAGGATTAATTGTGAATCCCATAGCAGGAATGGGTGGAAGTGTCGGGTTGAAGGGAACCGATGGAAAGATATACAAAAAGGCGTTAAAGCTAGGGGCTAAGGCTGTAACACCCAAGAGGACAAAAGAACTTCTGTCTTATATCAAAAACAGAAAGGAGATTAACCTGGTTGTTGCGCCTGGTAAAATGGGAGAAACATATGTTAGAAATTTTAATATCGCTTTCAAATTAATTGGTCAGGTGCCTGAAGAAACTTCAGCAGAGGACACCCGGAGAATCATAGGAGAAATGTTGGACGGCAGCATTGAACTTTTGGTATTTGTTGGTGGCGATGGTACTGCAAGAGATGTTTATGATGCAGTTGGCTCTAAGGTTCCAGTTGTAGCTGTGCCCTCTGGTGTCAAGGTCTTCAGTTCAGTATTTGCAGTTAGTGCAAGGGCTGCAGCAGAAATGGTCAATGCTTTTATCGAGGGCACAGACCTAACAGAGGAAGAAGTGCTCGATATAGATGAAGATGCATTTAGGGATAACAGACTTGCCTCGAAGCTATATGGCTATCTCATGGTTCCCAATGCCAAGCAACTCTTGCAAACAGGTAAAGAAGCTTCAAGCATGGACAAATCATCTGTAGATAGTAAAGACGAGATAGCAAGACATATCGTTAAACATATGGATAAAGAGACTCTATATCTGCTTGGCCCAGGAACAACTTTGAAGGCTATCACGGACGATATGAGGCTTCCTAAGACACTTCTAGGTGTTGACGCAATTTATGACAATAGCTTGGTTGGAATAGATCTGAACGAAAAAGGTATTCTGAAGCTTTTAAAGAAATATAAAAGTAAAAAGATGATAGTAACGCCTATCGGCGGAAACGGTTTTATTTTTGGCCGTGGAAGTAAACAGTTCACTCCAGAAGTAATACAGCTTGTTAACAGAGAGAATATAATAATCGTTGGCACCTATGACAAGGTAAGCAAATTGGACTGCCTTAGGGTTGATACAGGCGATTTCGAGATAGATAAACTTCTCTCAGGACACATAAAAGTTGTAGTAGGTAAAAAAGAGGAAATGGTAATGGAGGTAAGATGTTGAATGAAATAAAGCTGAATATGAATGAGATGCCTTATTCTCCACCAAAGGAAGTTATTGAAGCAGCCCAAAAAGGATTATCAAACTTGAACCGATATGCCAACCCAAAAGATTTAGAGTTGCTACGTGAACTTCTTGCCAATTACTCGGGTGTCTCCAAAAAGAATATCATTTTAAGCGCTGGCTCAGACATTTTATTAAGAGAAATAATTCATGTGTTTTCTGGAGGAAGGAAGGTCATTATGGTAAATCCGTCCTTTTTTCCTACTGTCCAATGTGCAAAAGAGTTTGCAACAAAATTAATTAAAATTCAGCTTAGACCACCAGAATTCAATTTAGATGCTGGTATTATAATTAACGAGATGAACGAATCCAGCCTAGTGATAATTGATAATCCTAATAATCCAACAGGCAGAATTTTGATGGATGGAGAGATGGCTAAAGCCATTCTTGAAAACAAAAATACATTACTTGTAGTAGATGAGGCATATTATGAATTTTCAGGAGTGACCTTTGCCGATATGGTAGAAGAACATCCAAATCTTTCAGTTGTAAGAACACTGGATAAAGCTTTTGGTCTAGCAGGTGCTCGAGTTGGATATCTTATTGCAGGAGAAGATTTCTTGGATGCCGTTTCTACATTTTATGCATTTCTACCGCAATCTAGCTTATATGCGGCGATGGAGACAATGAGAAATCCCAGTTATATCAAAAAGAATATTAAACTTACTATCAAGGAGAGAGAACGGGTAAGCAAAGAATTAGGCAAAATAGGATTTCAAGTGTGTTCTAGTGTCACCAATTTTCTACTTATAAAAACAAATATACCCGGTGTAGCGAGAGAACTTAAGGATAGAGGGATATTGGTATTCGATCTTTCAAACCGGTGGCTACCGGGTTATATCAGAGTGTCCATAGGCACAGCAAAAGAGAACAATATTTTTCTATCAAGTATAAGAGAGATTCTTAAGGCATGTACTGAGGAGGGATAAACTATGAAAATTTATGTTAGGAACTGTATAGGGTATAAAAAGGAGGAAATAAAATGAAAGAAGATTGGAGAACATCGGATAGGGTTCAGCATATACAAAAATCTGCAATACATGAAATGACAAGATTATCGAGAAAAATAGAGGATGTTGCATTTTTATCCTGGGCGAAGCCAACTTCTGGTACGCCGGAACATATCAAAGAGGCGGCCATTACCGCAATAAGGAATGGTTTAGTAGGTGGGTATTCCGGGAATGCTGGTCTACTGGAGTTGCGGAAGGAGATATCCAGGAAACTAAAAAGAGATAACAATATAGATGCTGATGTTTCTCAGCTACTGGTCACCGTTGGTGCTGTTGAAGGATTATCCGCAGCGATTATGGCATTGGTCGATCCTGGTGATGAGGTTATTTTACCATCTCCAACCTATTCTACCCATATTCGGCAGGTTATTCTTGCCTCAGGGAAACCTGTTCTTGTTCCAGTAATTGAAAAAGAAGGATTTACCTTAGATATTGATGCTATTAGAGATGCAGTGACTTCTAAAACAAAGGCCATTATGTATTGCTCCCCAAGCAACCCTGCTGGTGCTGTTTTCTCTGAGAAACATCTTCGCCAGTTAGCTGATATTGCTTTAGAAAACAACTTGATGGTTATTACGGATGAAGCCTATGAATATTTTACTTATGATGGCCATAAGCATTTTAGTATAGCTTCAATTCCAGAGATGAAAGGGAATGCAGTTAGTTGTTTTACTTTTACAAAAAGCTATGCGATGACAGGTTGGAGAATTGGCTATTTACATGCAGATGAAACACTGGTTCCACAGATCACCAAAGCACATATTCCTTTCGCCATTTGTGCTCCAGTAGTTTCTCAATATGCAGCACTTGCGGCATTGCAAGGTTCTCAAGATTGTATCGTAAAATTCAGAGAGCACTACCTCTCATCTCGTGATGTAATGTGCAAGAGACTTGATGAACTTAGCTCAGTTTTTGAATATCAAAAACCAAGAGGTTCCTATCTTATGTTCCCAAAAATAGTACTAAAGGAAGGTAAAGATTCAACAGTGTTTTGCAAAAAACTCTTGAAAGAAGCAAAAGTTTCAACGACGCCTGGAATTGCATTTGGACCAACAGGAGAAAGTCATCTAAGACTATCGTTTTGTGTACCTGAAGAAGTGATAAATAATGCATTTGACAGAATGGACGTATATTTCAGATAACTGGATAAGATAGTAAGATATAAGTATAGTAATATTACCTGGTGAGAGAAATGGAGGACATATTAATGATAAATAAAGGCACTGTAGGAGAAGACATTCTTGATCTGATTGGAAATACTCCGCTTGTAAAAATTAATCATCTGAATCCAAATCCCAATACAACTATTTTTGCAAAACTTGAAGGAAACAACCCTGGAGGGAGCATAAAAGACAGGATTTCACTTAAAATGATAGAGCAGGCTGAAGCAAATGGAGAGCTTACAAAAGGAAAAACAATAATCGAAGCGACGTCTGGAAACACGGGGATTGGTCTAGCAATGGTTGGTACTGTAAAAGGGTATGATATTGAGATTATAATGAATGAAGCAGTTTCGGTTGAAAGAAGGAAAATGATAAAGGCATTCGGTGCAAAAGTAACACTTACCCCAGGAAAACTTGGGACCGATGGTGCAATAATAAAAGCTAGAGAGCTTGTTGAAGCAAATCCTGACAAATACTTCATGCCAAATCAATTTTCAAATAAATACAACAAAATTGCACACTATCAAACAACTGCAAAAGAGATATGGAAACAAACAGGTGGTAAAATAGATTATTTTGTTTCTGCAATAGGAACATCAGGAACAATTATGGGTGTGGGACTTCACCTAAAATCAAGAAATCCTGATATTAAAATTGTATGCGCCGAGCCGGTACAGGGGCATTATATACAAGGGCTTAAAAATATGGAGGAGGCAATAGTACCATCAATATATGATCCTACAAAAATTGATGAGAAAGTTATGATTGACACAGAAGATGCTTTTGAAATGTGCAGAAAACTCGCTTCAAAAGAGGGTATATTCGCTGGCATGAGCAGCGGTGCTGCAATGCTTGCGGCGATTGAAACTGCTAGAAGGGCAAAAAATGGTACAATTGTAGCAATATTTCCTGACAGGGGAGACAGGTACCTTAGTACAGATTTATTTGATGATTAAGTGAGAAGATAAAGTCTACAATGGTTTATAATGATGCTTCGTTTAGCTTTGATGAAGTTTTGCCCTAAGGGCAATTCATGAAGGTTTATGTTTTATTTCTTATACAGCCTGGATCTGGAGCTAGATAATTCCCTGTATATCCATATGCTCTGGCCCTACATCCTCCACAGTAGTACCGATACTCACATGTCCCACAATTTCCTTCCAATTTGTCTTTATTCCTTATGTCTCTAAAAACGGAATTGTTTACCCAAAGTTCCTCAAAATCGTCCTCTTTTATATTTCCCACTGTAAGAGGGAAAAACACGCATGGTTCAATGTTGCCATTTGGCCGTATAGCACAGTAGAATCTACCACACCCACAGCCACCAATAAATTCGGCAAGATTCGTGAGTTTATTGGATAGTTGAAGATTAAAAAAATGTGTTGGAATGAGTTTTTTATCTTGACTGATTTCTGCCTGAAGTGCAATCCGGGCAAATTGAGGTGCCGTTGAAAGTACATTTACCTTTCCATCACTTTTTAGTTTTTCCCACAATTCCTTAAGAATATGTTCCCTTTCATCGGGAGTTAAATCATTTTTCGACATAAACTTACCTCGCCCGGTAGGAACAAAATTATAGGCCATAAACCAGTTCACACCAAGCTCTTCACAAAGATTTATAATCTTTGTAATTTCTTTGTAATTATATTTGGTAGTAGTTGTAGCAATATTGACGAAAAACCCTTCATTTACACAGTTTTTAATTCCTCGTATGGTCTTTTCATACACCCCATCTATTCCCCTAAAATTATCGTGGGTTTTTGCAGAAGCCCCGTCAAGACTGATCTGAGTGAACTGAATACCTGCCTCTTTCATCTCACGTGCCTTGCTCTTTGTAATCAAAGTACCATTAGTGGCAATTGCCACATATATCCCCTTATCGTGAGCGTACCTAGTTAATTCAAAAATATCTTTTCGCACTAATGGCTCTCCACCAGAAAATGCAATGATAGGAACAGAAGCCCGGTCAAGCTTGTCGATAACTTGTTTTGCCTCTTCTGTAGTCAACTCACCCTTGAGGGGTTTTCCTGCATTAGCATAACAATGCTTACACTTAAGATTACAGGCATAGGTTATATCCCAGACGACAAGGAACGGAGCGCCAGAGACAAAAGGTTTCTGAACGCCAAATTTTGCTATACCCGTAAGAACGCTTGCTAGCCCTTTTCTCCAAGAAGGGTCCTTAAATTTTTCTTTCATTTGGCTGGTGTTGACCCCAAAAGCACTGCCGCCAGTCCTTAAAATGCCGCTAATTGCCTTTTCTGCCAGTTCACATTTTAAGCATGCGTGCTTTCTTATGCCGGTGTACAATTCAAGGGCAACCTCGACTCTGTTTTTCTGACATTTTTCACAATAACATGAAACAATGCTCAGAGTCTTTCTTGCAGCAGGATTTCCTATTGTTGCTCTCAAGACCTGCACCGTAGTTGTAGTTTCTATTTCAATCACACCTATTTTTTATTTCTATACCAGGACTGCGGTTAGATAACTCGTTTAATTCGGCAATATGCCCAAGCAGTTGTTCTTTTGCCTTTTCAATAATTTCCCCATATGGCTGGATCGAGTACCTATAGGCAATTCTCCTATTTTTTAAAACTTCGACTTTTCTTTCTAAAAGACCTTTTTCAATTAGCGTATCCAAACGAATTCTAATATTTCTTTCAGAGTGCTTTAGGCAATTCTTTATTTCTGAAATAAGAAAACCGCTTTTCTTAGAGAGAAGTATTTTTATTATTTTTGCATCTATTTTTGAAAGATTCAATGCAGATGAAATTGCTTTTATGAAATTATCGACCATAATTTTTCCCCAAAACCAGAATGCAAATATAAAACGGGTATATATGCATTTCTAATTTCATACGTATGATGTTTAGCTTTACCCGGTAATGGGGCGCAGTTGCCTAAGACATAATTTGTAAAAAACTGCGTTGTTTCTTTAGCTGACTGAACACTACTTGCAACAACTGAAATTGCTAAAAGGACAAAAATGATACGATCGCGGTAATATTTCCTAATAGGGGATAAATACTTTGGTAGGTATCTACTTAGGGGTTAATGTGAAAAAATGAAACTCACTATAGTATATGATAATGTATTGTTCAGTGATGCCCCTGGATTAAAATCAGATCATGGTTTTTCTTGTTTAATTGAAACAGATGACGGGGTTATATTGTTTGATACAGGTGCAAAAGGGGACATATTACTTAGTAACATAAAAATTCTTGGAATAGATCCATCAATAATTAACAAAATTGTAATATCACATGAACACTGGGACCATAATGGAGGGTTGGAATCACTGGTACCTCTTGTTGGGGGGGCAACAGTTTACCGGTTAGTAAATGAAAATCTCAGCAAAAATGTGAATGTTGCAACCATCAATGAAACAAAAAAAATTGCTAAAGGAATATTTACCACCGGGAGATTAAAAGGTATGCCGGTGGATGAACAGGCATTGATTCTGAAAAACGAAAATGGTTGTTATGTTCTTGCCGGTTGTTCTCACCCTGGTGTTGAAAAAATCTTTGATGCTGCAAAACAGTATAGTAATATTGTAGGTTTAATTGGTGGGTTACACGGGTTTAATAATTTCAGTGTTTTGAAAGACTTGGATTTTATTTGTCCTTGTCACTGCACTACTCATAAACATGAAATAAGAAGGTTATTTTCCAATACCAGTTGTAAATGCGGGGTGGGGAAGGTTATTGATTTAGATGTGAAAATATGATCTCGCAGGATATGAAAGAATGGATGGATCGTAAAGGCGTAGCATTTCTAATGGCTATTGGGGTAAAGAAGAATCAGTTTATTCTTGATTTTGGCTGTAGACACGGCACTTATACAATTCCTGCAGCTATGGTGGTTGGAGAAAAAGGAAAGGTTTATGCAGCCGATATAAGCACAGAACATCTAGATGAATTAATGCATAGAGCCAGAGAAAGGGAATTGAAAAATATTGAAAGAATGAATGTACCGGAGGGGGGGAAACTGCCATTATCTGATGAATGGGTAGATGGGGTTTTGCTTTATGACGTCTTACATTTAGTTGAAAATAGAGGGATGTTGCTCTCTGAACTTCACCGCGTTTCAAAGCCCAACGGGATACTTTCTGTTCATCCCAAGCATCATCAAACTCATATGAACATGAGTTTAGAAGATGTGAAAA
>JAYEJG010000140.1:0-7650 GCA_034660435.1 Thermoplasmatota archaeon | reverse complement strand
AAATTCTTTCATTTTAACGGCGTAATCAACAACTTCCCCATCTCCAGCAAGTTCAAGATCACTGTTTTTCTTTGTAATTGGAACTACATCAAGATATATCTCAGGACAAAGCCTTTTGTTTAATCTTATTTCTTCTTCACAAAAGTATTTTCTTTTCTCAAGTGTAGAAAAGTCCAGAAATCCAAAATTTACAGGTTTTTTAATTTTATATGCATACTTCCCAGTAAGTGCCACAAAAGAGATATGAGTCTGTAAAATGTTAACCGAATCGACATCAGCCCCATAAAGATCTTTATTCTTCAAATTTTCAAATAATTCCGACTGATCCATGAAAACTAGGGAAAAGACAGAGTTATAAAAGGTTTTCTTTAGGCCGGAAAAACAATAATTACAAATATAGTTTGAATGACAAGTAAGAACATTGCTGAGGGGACATACATTCTATACATCCGTGTTGTATCTGTCTTAAAGTGTTCGCTACTTAAAACATTACAAAGATGTATAGGAGAAACCAGGTATCCAACTAGAGCACTAACAAATACAATGCTTGTAATGCCCACAATACCTACTCCAGAATACCCAAAAAATGGTTCAACTAGCGGATAAGATAATGCCACTGCCCCAAGGTTATAACCTGTCAGAATTCCAAATACCAAAGGAATTAAAATAATTATTATTATGGTTGGAAACGGAAGATTTCCTATGAGGTCTGCAATAATTGCAGTTGAACCTGAAACATTAAACACTTCTCTAAAAATCAGAATTCCAAAAATGGCAAGTGGGAGTTTTACATTTATTGACTTTTTAATTATATCTAGATATTGTTTAAGACTCGTTTGTAGCAAGAAATATAATAATATAATGCTGAATACAACACCTATCCAAAATGCCCTTATCTGTGGAAAACCTTCTATAAGTTGTAAAAAACCGTAAAATAATATAGGCAACGTTGGAGGTAAAAGAAAAATTAATCCACCATAATCTTTTTTTGCACAAACATCAACTTCTGGCGACTTTTTTATGAATCTCTTTAGATAGAACAAACCAATTACAATAGAAGCAATAAATGCGGGGATGTTAATTAACACCAGATAGTAAATATTAATGTTTGAAAAACTATAACTGCAAATGAGAATCATTGCAGAGGATATAGGGTAAATTGCAAACCAGATGTGTCTAAACCATACATTAAGAAAATTTTTTTCATCTTTTGTTATGTTGTACTTCTTCCCTTCCTCGTTGACCATTGGCGCAGAAAACAACGCCCCTCCAGGAATGGGCATTAATCCATACACTGCTGGTATTACACCAAGAGCTCCGCCTTTCGAAAAAATCGTTCTTAGACTGTCTATCAATCTTTTTATTGCACCAGTCTCCTGCATACACTTTGCAAGAATAAAAATTAGCAACATAAGAAAGGCAAGCTCTATTGTATTTGTAAAAAACTGTTGATTTTTAAAAGAGTAAAAGGATGCTTCAATCATTGCTTTTGGAATTTCTATAGGTTCTATTTCATTCAGCGAAAATACGCCGAGAATAATTGAACCCAGTATTAGAGATGCTCCAAAATTAAACTTCTTTCTAATTAAAAAAATGACTGCGGCAAATGCAACAATGGCCCCAAGAACGTTTAACATCCTTTGCACGAAACAAGAAAAGATTTAACTAATTATCTGAAATTGATGCAACGATTTTATTTTTCTTTTTGGTTCAGTGATGTTGCCTCGTTCCACATTTCATCAAATTCTTGGTTTAATTTTTCGACTATCTCTTTTTCCACAGTCCAAAAAGCAACCTCATCTTTTTTAAGAGGTCCTGCAAGTATCAAAGCACGATCGTCACCAAGAATAAAATTTCCTTTGATCCCCTCATGCTCCTTTGCGTCTATACCGCTAAGGACACTTCTATCTTTACATTGATTTACAATCACCTTAGAATTTTTTGGGATATCTGCATCAACTAGATATTCTGCCATAATTCGAGGGTTTACTATCTCAGAGATGTCCCATTTATCCGTATGTTTCGAAGCGGGGGCAACTCTAGTTGTTTTTTTCATCCCAAGCTCAATTGCAATACCAACCACTGCCACTCCAACAACAAAGCCAAACGACAACGCAATAATGTCCATAAATACACCATCCTCAACATTAGAATTGCATTGCAGGTTATAATAGTTTTGTTTATATAAATATAGAACGAACGGGGGAAATATTTATCTTAAACTTATTTATATTGGCCTCAGAAAGACAATCAGGGCATAGTACAATGGATGACAAAAAAATTGCCAGTAGAATAACAGATCTGAAAAGAGAGAGAAATGCAATTATTCTTGCCCATAACTATCAACTTCCTGAGATTCAAGATATTGCCGATTTCCTTGGGGACTCTTTAGATTTAGCGAAAAAAGCAACAAAAACAGACGCTGAAAATATCATATTTTGCGGCGTTGGATTTATGGCAGAATCTGCAAAAATTCTAAATCCTGATAAAAATGTCATAATCCCAGATATCAATGCAAAATGTCCCATGGCTGCAATGGCAGATGTAAAACGCCTTGAAGAATTAAAGGGCAAAAATCCTGATGCAAAGGTTGTTACATACATTAATTCAACAGCAGAAATCAAAGCAATATCTGATATATGTTGTACTTCTGCAAATGGCATAAAAGTTGTAAAAAGCGTTGAATCAAAAAAAATTATTTTTGTACCCGACCAAAACCTTGGCGCGTATATTCAGCGTAACGTACCTGAAAGAGAGATGATCCTTTGGCCAGGGATGTGTTCAACACATCATGACATTAGAGTGGAGGATATTTTAAAACTAAAGGAAAAACACCCAAATGCAACAATAATAGTTCACCCTGAATGTAGACTTGAAGTAATAGATATAGCAGATCATGTATTTTCGACAAGTGGCATGGTCAATCATTGTAAAAACTCAGATTCAAAGGAGTTCATAATTGGTACTGAAAAAGATATGTGTTACAGACTAGAAAAGGAATATCCTAAGAAAGAATTTTATCCAATAAAAACTGCAGTTTGTCAAAACATGAAAAAAATAACCACAGAAAAAGTCTTAAATAGTCTTGAAACCTTGAAACCTAAGATAGAACTTTCTGATTATATAATGGAAAATGCAAAGAAGCCTCTCAAGAAAATGATGGACATTTAATGGGGAGATTGAAATGAAAAGAATTTACATGGATTATGGAGCATCAACTCCAGTTGACAAAGAAGTAATAGGCGCAATGCTGCCGTATTTTGACAGATATTATGGAAACCCTTCATCCATACACTCTTTTGGAAGAGAAGCATTTAATGCCGTAGAAGAGTCAAGAAAAAAAGTAGCAGACATAATTTGTGCTAACGAAGATGAAATGATATTTACTTCTGGAGGGACTGAATCAGACAATCTTGCAATTAAAGGAGTTGCCTTTCGTAATAAGAAAAAAAGAGGCAATAAGGGGAATCATATAATAACCTCTGCAATTGAGCACCCTGGAGTTCTTACAACCTGTAAATATATGGAAGAAATTGGGTTCAATGTAAAATATTTGCCTGTTGACAAGTATGGGTTGATAGATACAAAAGAACTTGAAGCTGCCATTTCAAAAGATACATTTCTGATTACAATTATGTTTGCAAATAACGAGATTGGAACGATAGAACCAGTGAAAGAGATTGGAAAGATGGCAAAAGAACACAATGTTATCTTTCACACCGATGCCGTTCAAGCCGTTGGTAAAGTTCCAATTGATGTAAACAAATTAAATATCGATTTGTTGGCACTTTCTTCACATAAAATTTATGGCCCTAAAGGTGTTGGAGCCCTTTATGTCAAAAATGGTGTGAAGTTACAAACAATAGCGCATGGCGGTGGACATGAAAGGGGACTCAGAAGTAGTACTTACAACACACCCGGTATCGTTGGGCTTGGGAAAGCATGCGAACTTGGTAAAATTAGAATAAAAAAGGATATGGCACATCTTAAAAATCTGAGAGACGCACTGATTAAAGACGTATTAAAAGTAGAGGAAAGTTATCTTAATGGCCATCCTGAAAAGCGTTTAGTCAATAATGCTCATTTTCGTTTCACAGCAATCGAGGGGGAATCGCTTAATATGATGCTTAACGATAAAGGAATTGCTGCAGCAACTGGTTCAGCATGTTCATCTAAAAAGCTAAAAGCATCACATGTTCTAACATCTATTGGCCTTTCACCTGAGCAGGCACATGGATCTCTTCGCCTAACACTTGGAAGGATGAACACAAAAGAAGACATTGAATATGTAGCAAGTGAAATACCAGGCGTTGTACAGAAACTTAGAAATATGTCGCCACTATGGAATAGATAAAGTTGAGAGGGTTTGCCCTTGAGTGATATGTATACTGAAAAAGTGCTGGATCATTTCCGAAATCCTAGAAATATGGGAGAAATAAAGGATGCTGATGGTGTTGGAAAGGTAGGCAATCCGATCTGTGGAGATGTCATGGTTATTTACATCAAAGTAAAAGACGGCATAATTGACGATATAAAATTCCAGACGTTTGGATGTGCCGCTGCTATTGCTAGTAGCAGTATTGCAACTGAGTTAGTGAAAGGCAAAACATTAGATGAGGCAATGAGATTAACAAGGAATGACGTTGCAGAAGAGCTAGGTGGTCTGCCTGCTGTTAAAATGCACTGTTCAAATCTAGCTTCAGATGCACTTCATGAAGCAATAAAGAATTATAAAAATAAACAAAAAAAGTGAGAAATTCATGACATCTTATATCTATATTGACGGTTGGAAAACAAATATTCGTTTTTCATCAGCTCATATAATACCCGAGTATGAAAAATGTGGAAGGCTTCATGGGCATACCTATGCAGTTCATGTAAAAATTTTTGGTAAACCTGACGAGAAAGGCATAATCATGGATTTTTCTGTATTGAAAGACATTCTTAAAAAAATAGTAAACGAACTTGACCATAGGGTTTTAATTCCCCGAAAGAGCAGTGTTGTAACTATTAAAAAAGAAAATGACAGCATCAAAATCGTTTCTCTTAAAAAAACTTATGTTTTTCCAATAATTGACTGTGCTTTGTTACCCATAAGTTCTACGTCGGCAGAAAACCTTGCACAATACATTCTTGATAAAGTTGTAGAAAAAATACCTCTATCAAATCAAATAGAAAACATAGAAATTGGTGTAGACGAAGGATTTGGACAAGGTGCAAGAATGTCAAAAACTTTTTAGTTGATATCTATGGTAAAAAAAGCGGTTTGTCTAATATCTGGCGGTCTTGACTCATGTGTCACAGCACATATTGCAAAAAAAGAAGGTTATGAGACATACGCATTGTCTTTTAACTATGGACAAAGACACAACAAAGAGATAAATTGTGCAAAAGAAGTTGCTAAATACGTAAAAGCAAAAAAACATATTATTTTCGATATTGATTTATCAGTATTTGGCGGATCGTCTCTAATCGATAAATCCATAGATATGCCAAAAAATCTGGATTTGAAAGACATAGGAAAAACAATACCTTCAACTTATGTTCCTGCAAGAAATACTGTTTTTTTGTCGATTGGTCTTGCCTATGCAGAAAGCCTTGACGCAGATGCCATTTTTATTGGAGCAACCTCTACGGATTATTCGGGATATCCGGACTGCAGACCCAAATATTTTGAAGCATTTCAAAAAATGGCAAATCTTGCAACAAAAAAAGGCCTTGAAGGAATGCCCATAGAAATAAAGACACCTCTTCTTAATATGTCAAAAGCAGAAATAATAAAGAAGGGTTTTGATCTCAACGCACCCTTTGAAAAAACATGGTCGTGCTACAAAGGAGGTGAAAATGCTTGCGGCAAGTGCGACTCCTGTCTACTTAGACTTAAGGGTTTTAAGGAAGCAGGATCAAAAGATCCAATAGGCTACGAGCATCTTCCAGATTGGTACCATAAAAAAGTATAGTTGCAACACTCCAACATCTTGTCTTAATATCACCTATTTTTTGTTTTATACCAGTCGTAAACATCGAGAGAAATTGGAATTGATATAAGAACTGCGATAAGAGCAATTAAACAAGTAATACAATCACTAGGCACATTGTTCGTGTTTGGAGGAACATTGGGATTAAAAAATGCTCCAGAAGTTAAATCTCCAAAAAATAGATTTAAAGTCCCAATCCACGGTAACTCCCCTCTTGCTTTTCCAGTAATCCATTCTGTTTTTATTGGTTCAGTGCAAATAAGTCCAACTTGATCACATGTCGGATTTGTGATTGGGTTATCTCCTTGTGTAATAAATCCCGAGTGTTTTGGTTGGTAATTTTTTAGACCTACATTGCTTATTGTTATTGAACCCACATAATGTATTCCGTATTCTTCAACCGAATATGTGTTATTCTCGTGATACTCTATCCAACATATTGCTCTGTGAATTATTTGTTGTGCATTGGGATTGCCATATTTTTTGTAAACTACAACATCTCCATGATCCCCATAAAAGAAATCGTCTTCAAGGGGTATCTCCATTTTTTGCCCTCTTGTAACAATATCTTCCCTGTCGTTTACCTTTACTAGAAAAACCATATCTCCAGCATTGATTGTTCCCAATCGCCCAAATGGTTCATCTACGTGCGTCATACTACCAGATTCGATTGCAACCATTGGTGTTGAAAACCATTGACCCGTATATGTCCACAGTGCAAGTAACAGGATTAAAACAAAAAGAAGTGCCACCAAAACATCTCTAATCAAAGATACTTTGTTGTCCTCAGTCCGCCAAAACTTGAGAAACATGGTTTTGATGGTTTTATCCTTCATTTAGTGACACCTTATTTCGTTATATCTTTTCTACGACTTACTGCCTTCCTTATTTGAGCCCCACATATAGGACAGACCTTTATATTTTCTTTGAATTTTTTACCGCATCCTGTGCACCTATAAATCCATCTGAATTCTTTTGTAATTCTCGACTGTGAAACATTTTCAAATTTGATGCTAAGAATGGATGCTACATTTTGTATGGAGTAATCATCTGTAAAAATTATTGGATCATAATCATTTTTTAAGTCAAAAGCCAAAGCAAGAATTTCGCTATCCGGGCCAGAAAGCCGGTCAATATCCCCTGTGCTTCTTGAAATTTTGTTTATTTCTTCAACTGCTTCTTTAGACGGAGACATGATTAAAAGCCCTTTTTCTTTAAGAAATTGAAGCATTCGATAATCCCTCCCGCCTGGTTTAAGTTCTTCAAATGCACTGGGAACGGTTACCATTTTAACGCAATTTAGGTCAATTGGTTTGCCAGATAAAATTGCCGAGGTATCCAGTATGAAAATCTTTGATTTTTTACTAGAGTTCATTTTAACGTGGTAAGCTTTATTTTGCTATTTTAACTCAACGGTAAAATCGGCTTTTTAAAAACTAACAACAAATACGTCTAGAACGGAAAAATCTACATACATTTCAGTATTCCTTTTACTTTTATTATCTCTTGTTTTCCCGTTTTCATATCTTTTATTGCTACAGAGTTTTTTCCAAGTTCTTCTTTACCGACAATTATTGCCTTTTGTGCATTTATTGAACTCGCATATTTTAGAGATTTTCCTATACCACGCCTTAGCAAATCGACATCAACTGTTTTCCCATTGTCTCGTAGA
>JAYEJG010000139.1:0-7739 GCA_034660435.1 Thermoplasmatota archaeon | reverse complement strand
AGGCGATTATGAAACAAGTCTGAGTGTTTTAAAAAACATCAAAAAATTTGATACAGATATTAGATCAAAGTCCGGTTTCATGGTTGGTCTTGGAGAAACAAAGGATGAAATCCTTGAAACCATGAAAGATCTTAGATATTCAGATGTTGATTTTTTGACAATAGGTCAATATTTACAACCAACAAAGAATCATGTCGAAATTAAAAAATACTACACCCCTGAAGAGTTTGAAGATTTTAGAAAAATCGCAGAAGAGGTGGGCTTTGAGCATGTCGAATCAGGTCCACTAGTACGCAGTTCATATCACGCTGAAAAGGCATTTTGTTGAACAAATTTATAAAATAGATGTTTGTTTCCAGTCAGGATGAATTCTAAGTCGGTTTATAAGGTTCCTAATGGTAAGTTATTGAAAATAGCTTTAGAATATAATGAAAAAAGCAATTCAATTGACGGAATAAGCATAATGGGTGATTTTTTTGCTTATCCTGAAGAAGCTATTGAAATCATAGAAAACAGGCTTAAAAACACGATTCTAAAAAAAGAAGACCTACTCAAGACAATAAACGATGTGATTAAAGAAAACGATATTGAGTTTATTGGTCTTGATGCAGAAGGGTTGACAACTGGTATTTTGATGTGTTTGTCATGAAAGAACAATGGAGATTATTGTTGACTGGGGCAAGTGATGCTTTTACAAACATGGCAATAGATCGAGCAGTATTGGTTGCCAATAGTAAAGGAAAGGTTCCGCCTACTGTAAGGTTTTATGCTTGGGAACCCGCAGCTATTTCGATCGGTTATTTCCAGAGTCTTGAGGACGAAATTGATATTGACAATTGTAGGCGACTTGGTGTTGACTATGTGCGCCGAATTACTGGCGGCGGAGCTGTTTTTCACGACGATGAATTAACGTATAGTATTGTAGTCCCTGAATCCCATCCGCAGATTCCAAAGAGCATACTGGATAGCTATGGTCGTATTTGCGGAGCTGTTTTGAAAGGATTGGGTAATCTAAGAATTGAAAGTGAGTACAAACCAATAAATGATATTATTACAGCTGGGAAGAAGATTTCTGGAAGTGCTCAGACAAGGAAGATGAAAACAGTTCTTCAACATGGGACAGTTATGATGGACGTTGATGTTGATAAAATGTTTTCCATTTTGAAGGTTCCAAATGAAAAAATTAAGGATAAACTTATTTCTAATGTAAAGGACAGAGTTACTTCCATAAAGCATATCTTGGGGGCAGAGACCTCTTTTGAAGATGCTGCAGTTGCGATGAAGAAAGGTTTTGAAGAAGAATTCGATGTTGAACTTGTTGAAGGTGTGCTGATTCAGGAAGAACAAGATCTTGCAAAAAAGTTCGAGAAAGAATGTTTTTCTGCAAAAGAATGGAACTATAAGCGTTGATTTTAGATATTTAAAAATATATCTTTTAATATATCTTAGATATGTTCCAAATCAATTTCCATTCCATCACTTGCAGCAACAACTTTGATGCCAAGTTCTTCAGTTAGTTTTTCTGCGAGTTCCCATGGTTTCGCTTTAATAACTGTCATTCCAAAATGAGTAAGAATTGCAAGTTTTGGTTTATTTTTAGCAATCATTCTTTTCGCATCGTCGATTGAAAGATGCATAATGTGTTCCTTACTCTTCATTAAAACAACGTTGATAATGAGGATGTTGCCATCATAAAATGATTCAAGATTCTCTGAATACTTGGTGTCAGAAATGAGTGAAATAGAAATATTCTTTCCATAGATATTCAAACCATAGGTTTCTACGCCATGGGTGTGACGGATCGGTGTTGAAAAAGAAATATTTTTGAGTGCATATTCTCCTTTTTCTCTAAGTATCTCCACTTTTTCAACCTTTTCTTCGAAATGGCTAATTATAAGTGAATCCTTGGAAAGTGCATCACTTGGAGCAAATACAATGCCTTTTTTCTTGCGGCCTCCATTTGTCATAGCTTCTATCATGATGTTTACATCATTTGAATGATCTATGTGTTTATGAGTGACAATAATCGCATCTAGGTCTATTGGATTCAGCTTGGGCTTGCTAGAAAGGCACCTTACAAGGGAGCCTGGACCAGGGTCAATAAGTACATTTGTGTCATCGAGGGTAAGCCAAACGCCTCCAGACTTTCTAAGTTGTTTTATAACAACAAAACGTGCGCCAGCGGTTCCTAAGAATTTAATTTTGTTCATTTTTTTTCACTTTAAATTTTGTACAATTCCCTCTACCATCCCAGATGACCTGGTTGTGACAGAAAAATTAGTATCAAAACATCTTGTTAAACATTTTTCTATCTTTGTTCCGACAGTTGCAAAGTGAATGTTACTACTCTTCTCAAAAATCACATTGTCATTTCCAAACATTTCAATGATTTTAATGTTATCGTTTTCAATTTGTTTTAAACAATTGAAGATATCTTCTTTGGTATAGTTATTTTTTCCAAACATGCTAATGCCACGGATAAATGCAATTCCCTGTTTCATTTCAATTTTCAGTATGTCTATTCTAAAGAAAACTATTTGCATGCTCTACCTTATTTCGCCTTATGAATATATCAGAGTATACATATCACTTAGTAAAACAAATTCCAAAGGGTAGAGTTTCAACTTATGGTGCTGTTGCAAAGGCTCTTGGGAATAAGGGATATGCACGGGTTGTTGGAAAACATATGAATAAAAATCCTGATGCAGATACAATGCCTTGTTTTAAAATTGTAAAATCTAATGGTGGCCTTGGTGGTTTTGGCCTAGGGATTGAAGATAAAATTAGAAGACTTAAAGAGGATGGCATATCTGTGAAAGATGGAAAAATTGTTAATTTTAAAAAAGTATTTTTTGACAATTTTAAAACAGATTATCCATTGAAAAAAAGATAG
The DNA here is from genome assembly GCA_034660435.1 of Thermoplasmatota archaeon. Classification (GTDB taxonomy): domain Archaea; phylum Thermoplasmatota; class E2; order DHVEG-1; family DHVEG-1; genus JAYEJG01. The sequence goes on along the minus strand of JAYEJG010000139.1, from coordinate 4,846 downwards.
TTATAAATCTTCGAATTCTTTGCTCGAAAAAACCGGAAAATCAAGTTCTTCACAGATTTCTTTGTACTCTCTTACTTGCGATTTTTTAAGTGATTTTTTGTGGATGTAGGCTCCGCTGGCATTTGGGGTGGCATCGATTGCTTTTCGTATCATTTCTATGTCTATGTTTCCATCTTTTATGTGGTAGCTTGGTATCATGTGTCCAAAGGCAACGTTTTTTTCAAAGACCATTTCTGTAAATCTTGGTGCATAATGCCCTCCACCAATTCCAATTAGTATAGGTGTGTTTTTAGGCATATCTTCTTCGTAGCTATATGTTTTTAAAAGCGCCAAAACGGAATTTGCAACAACTTCAGCAGGCCATTCTTTTACCCATTCCTCTTCTGTACTTCCAACTTCTACAAATAGAGTTGGAGTTGTTAGATGTGGTCCATGGTGGGTTACTTCAAAACACACATGATGATATAGTTTTGCTTTAGTCGCATTTTTCTTTAGAAGCTTTAGTAAGCAAGTCATGAGTCTTGGGGATGACATTGTAAGGGTTTTTGTTTCACCGCCAAATATTGCTTCTCCATAATTTCCTATAGGGTGCGTTGTAAGTGTTGGTTTGCCAGTTTTACTTCTATGTCTTGATACATATATTATCTGTTTTGGAGTAATCCCTAAACCATCCTTTACTTCTTTTTCAATTCCTTCATGTAAAATTGTTTTGTCATTTATCGTTACAAGTACTACGTTTTTATAATTGGAATTTTTGTAGACGAGGTTATCAAAAAATGTATCTGTTTCTTCCCACAATGAGTTTTTTAACAATCCTTTTTTGATGTTTGTACTGGCTGGATCTTGTGTGGAAGAAACAATTAAAACGGTCATAGTTTCACCATGCTGTTTGATGAAACGGCAAAGTTCTTTTTAATTTTGTTCTTGTAAATGTTAGTTTTCCCTTTTTAGTAGTTCTTTTAATTTCTGCATTCTTACAACAAAATGAATTCTACCTTCAAGATCACAAATTTTTGCGATATGTTTCATTTCTTCTACTTCATCTTTTGATGAGAACAATCCGACTACTAGCATGTAAATTCATACTATTTTTATTTTAATATGTATATAATATTTATTTTACAAGTATTACCCGAAAGCATGAGGTATGATGTCAAATATTGTATTTACAAAGAGATAAAACGCATAGATATACTTTAGAATATATTAAAATGAACTTAAAGATATAGCTCTAAATATATATAAACTATCGGCCTTCCATCCATTTCATTAATGCAACAATAATGCCAAGAGCAAAAGGAATGATGGCAATGTACCATAAAATAGGTATTTTCTTTAGATACAACGTAACATCATATCCATAAAAATATAGTGTGACTCCAACAACAAGAATTATGGGAATCAATATGCCTATAACCAAAGGCCAAGCTTCTTTGTTCAAATAACTTCCTCTACTAACCTTTCATATAACAATGAATAAAATATATAAAAGGTTTTACTGTCAGGTATATACTAATATGCCCTAACAGATACTTACAAAGACATATCAAAATATATATTCTATTTGTCTCTCTTTATAGGTGTATATTCCTCATTTCCGCTAAAAATTTCGTTTAACGGACAATTCGTAAAAGCAATATCCATATCACCTGGTCTGTATTTGCCATTTCTGGTGTCCCAATAAATTTCTATGCCCTTATCGTCAATTGCGAGTACAATTCCCTTATACTCTAGATTTTTTCCACTACTATTGTGACAAATTCTTTTTACTCTATCCCCAAGTTCAAAGGCATCATACAAAGAAGGGTACTCCTTTTCTTTTCCTTTCTTTTGCTTCATATCCTCTCACCCATACCATCAGATGTATGATAATGTCTATCAATAGCATTATATAAATATATCCTGTAAAAACCTCACTCTTGTAAAAACGCCAAAATGAAAATATATCAAAATTTATGTTGTTTTTATAGTTCCAAGTATTGGTTCATATATAAGTCCTTTATCCATCAAGGAATTTAGGGCTTCTTCTATAGAATCTTTGTCAAGACCTGCTTTTTCACATTTTTTAGTGATTTTGTCCCATGCTGCACCGTCTTTCCCCCCAACTTCTTTGATGCTTTCCAATACAATATTCTCAATTTCTTGGGAGCCGTCTTTATTGCCATCATCGCTTTTTTTTGTTTGGATCAGTTCTTTTTCCCCCTTAGCCTTATGTTCAATCTCCTTATTCTTTGAGGAAATATCAGATGGCATTTCACTTCCTTGGGTAACATACTGAAGCGATTCTTGTATTAGTTCAATATATCTATTTAGATCAATGTTTTCATAATTTTTCAAAGCTTCGACTATTCCTTCAGATAGATCTACACTGTATCCCAGTTTCTTCAGTTCGTAGGCATTTACATCATCCATCTTCGTTGCTTCAAAAATTGCTTCGATTCTATCTTTTGTATTTTTGCAAGTTTCAAGGATCCATCTGTTTCTTGCTTCTGCGTCAACTTCCATAATTTTTTCTGGTCTTATTGATACATAAACAGTTCCTTCTTCGGGTGAATACGTTTTTGCCTTGCCGATAATTGCTACAAATGCTGGAACTTCAATATTTGAAAGGATTTCTGTAACATCTTGTTGGTATTGTCCAGAATATATTGTAAAGATTCCTGTAGGATCTGAAACATGTGCTCGTATTAGCTCACTGCTTTCAGAGACATTTTCTACGTCTGTTAGAACTCCTATTACAAATAATCTGTTTATCTTTGCGCCCAAGGGTGTTACGACGTAGGATGGGGCCATTTCACCTTGTCCTTTTATCTCTGCAGTTGAATCATTGTATTCTCCAGCAAATATTCTCCATGCGGCTTCTCTTTTCATTTTAACTCCTCCAGTTTCTTAGAAATTTTTGCAAGATTTTTGGACATGTCCATATTAATAATCTCTGCATCCTTTGGAATTAAAGTAGTGCCAAATTCATCACTTAAAGCATTTCCCTTCAACCTTATCATTTTTGTAAAAAGAGTTTTGTTCATTTCATTATTTAGCTCATCTTCATTTATTTCTTTGCATTCTTCAAGGGTTTTTCCAAGTACTTTTTCACTCATTTCTTTATTTAAAACGGCACCTGCTGCACCAGCACCATCATCCACTATAAGTTTAATTCTCATATCTAGAATCCCTTCTACGGTTCCATGTATTGCACATTCTTCGTTCATTAGCGCTCTATTGCATTCGGGGCATCTCTTTACAACGCCAGAACCCGGCCTTATCTCAATTATGGTTCCTTCAACTTCGACGTCAATACCTCCACGTTTTTCTACAAGTTCATGGAGAGTCATTTTTGATGAGGCGGAATCTAAATCTTTTGGGATCTTACAGTTGTCAATTTTTTTTACTGTTGATTTGTCATCAAATGTAAATTGAGGAATACCTTTCCAAGATTTTACATATCCTCCAGATATTTTGTAAGCATCTCCTTCTTTTAACTTGAAATCATGCCAAGATGTGAATTGAGCTTTTCCTGTTTCGTCTGCAATAGTTCCTGAAAAGACCTTTTTTGTCTCTCCGCTTACGGAAACCTCTCTTTTGGTTAACTGTAGAATCCTTGCGGTTACTTCTACAGCACTCATACCAGATTTTAAGTTTCCAACTTTAAACTCTTTTGGTTCAAATGCGCTTTTAGGAAGTTTATCTTTATCAGTTTTCGTGATTTCTGCCCTGTCGCCGATATTTAGTTGTACCATTCCTTGCCATTCCCTCGTATATGCATTTGCCAGTTCAATCACGTCGCCTTTCTTTACATCTATTTCTTTCCATGAGGTAAATGACACGGCACCGCTTTCATCTCCAAAAATGCCATAAAAAATCTGCCTGTTTTCACCTTTCACTGTTATTTCCTTTGGATTTATTGCAATGACTCTGCATAGCAAATTCACACTAGGTTGGTTAGGTTTTATATCAGATATTAAGGTTCTTTCGTCTGAAGATGGTAGAGAATTAAACTTTATTGCTCCTCCAAATTTTTTAATTAGCGTTTGCTTTGCCTGATCGATTGGTACCCCATATTCGATAAACTTTTCTATTTCTTGTTCTAGTTCTTCTCTGCTGACATTTTTTTCTGGAAGTGCATTTAATATATCATCTACATGTAATTTAAGGTCATCAATAGTCACAGATGTAACCTCCCAGAAATGCATGTGCTATTTGATATATCAATTTATGCCTGAACTTAGCTTTGTTCAAAGGATTAAAGAAATTCCATTTTGGAATCTTTAAAAGTTCATTTTTGGAAGAACTAAATCTTCCGTAAAAAATGCCAGCATAGAAGAATGACAAAGCTTAAAGTTTTATAAAAAAATAAACTGGAGGTAAGAAATGGAAACAGTACAAATAAGATTGACAAAAAATATGCTGGAAAGAATCGATGGGCTAATAAAAATTGGAGAATATCCAAACAGATCTGAAGCAGTGCGAGATGGCGTAAGGAAAATGCTTGATCGTGACCACAGTAGGGAAGTTTTGGCCGCGTCTATAAAGGATTTGCAGAAGTTTATAGCTGCAAAGAAGTAACTTTGGGACTATATGGCAAATTCGCATAAATTTATCATTGAACTTTTCTTATCATATTACCAATGGATCAGGCACAAGTGATATTTTACACAGAAGATTCTGAAGAGATCTCCATAACTTGTGATATTGCAGAGAGTATTTTTGAGAAAATGAAAGGTTTGATGAATGTACCAAATTTACCGGAAGACCGAGGAATGCTATTTCAGTTTTTCATTCCCTGGCCAAGAGCCTTTTGGACGAAAAATGTAAAAATTCCTTTAGATATAATATTTATTAACAAAAA
>JAYEJG010000138.1:0-8086 GCA_034660435.1 Thermoplasmatota archaeon | reverse complement strand
ATCACATTGTGTTACCAAGGAAGCAATATCCTGGGCCCGTAGGGTAGCTTGGTCCATCCTTTTAGCTTTGGGAGCTAGAGACTCCAGTTCAAATCTGGGCGGGCCCATATCTCTTTGACATTTCATATCTTTGATCCTTTTAAGATAAAGATAGGGCAATTTAGAAAGCGATAAGTTTATCTAAACATCATTCTTTTTTTGATTTCATGAGAATTACATGCATTTGTGGGTGCAATTACGATTCAAATATATATGTAGTTTTAGGAAAAATACCTACAATTATTGATAGTGGGACAGGGCAACATTCTGCAGATGTTGAAGAAGGTATTAAAAAAATACTTAATCCTGTAGAAATAAAACAAATCGTCTTGACTCATGAGCATTATGATCATTGTGGAGGAGTTAAAAAATTACATGATTTAACAGAAGGTAAAGCAAAAATAATTGCGTACAAAGAAGCGTCTAAAAAAATTGAGAAAGGTGAAAGTTTATTTGCTAAGCTTCTTGGGGGAGTCATGCCAAAAATCCCTGTAGACGTCAAATTAAGTGATGGAGATGTGGTAAAAATAGGAGATGAGTCGTTCGAAGTGATCTATACTCCAGGGCATACGCCTGGAAGTATGTGCTTATACAGCAAAGAGAGCAAGTCACTTATTTCTGGAGACACGATTTTTCCCCATGGATCTTTTGGGCGGTATGATCTTCCAGGAGGCAACTCTGCACATCTTAAAAAATCTATAGAACGGCTCTCAGAATATGATATTAACAATTTATATCCAGGACATGAAACAATTGTTGAAGGGAATGCAGACGAACATGTTAAATTGACACTAAAGAACATAAAATATATGTTGTAAATGTGAGAAAAACTACTAGAGACATTTTAAATGAACTAATGTGGAAGCAAGACTGTAATTTGGAGTCGGCAGAGATTTGGTATGTCCATCGAGGGGCACCAAATGACACAAAGATAATTTCTGGCAGTGACATTGTAGGGCTTAAGAGATCATTCATGCAAACAATAACTGCAATGATCCCTTTTCATAGGATTTTTAGGATAGTTTACAAGGATAAAGTCATTTTTGAACGAAAATAAGATATTTTCGGGTAAAACTGCACAAATATTGCTAATATTTATATAATATGAATTATAAATGTATGTTGGTAAAGATGGAACACCACAAAAAATGCCCAAAATGTGGTAGTAATCTGAAAAGGATACCTACAAAGAGACTGGACTCAGTAATGATTGTTGAGTTATACTGCGAAAACTGCGACACATCTATAACACTTTATCCCGATGTAGACAAAATTAAGTTCAAAAAACCTACAGCATTTTAGTCGCAAAATAGGATATCTTTTTATCTTGCATTAGCTTTTACAATAGTGGTACTCATGGAAGTTATTCCAATTGCATCTGATTCTACGGGTGTTAGATCGATGGCGACTTACGTTGAAACAAAAGATTGCAAGATTTTAATTGATCCATCTGCAGCATTAGGTCCAAAAAGATATGGTTTACCGCCTCATCAAAAAGAGTTAGAAGCGCTTTTTAAGGCAAAACAAGAAATTTCAAGTATTGCTGAAAAATGCGATATTCTTACAATTTCGCACTACCATTATGACCATTATGATCCAAATGAAGTTTTTTACAAAGGAAAAAAGGTATTTGCAAAGGATATTGAGAAAAATATCAATAAATCCCAGACGCAACGGGGAACAGAATTCAGAAAAATTGTAGAAGATAGTTGCGATTTGATTTATAGTGATGATACAAAACACAAGATTGGCAATACCATTATTACATTTTCACCACCTTTTTTCCACGGACCTGAAAATGTTAGACTTGGTTATGTAGTTATGACGGGCGTTGATGATGGACATATGAAAGTGTTGCATGCATCAGACGTTCAGGGTCCAGTGACAACAACGGCAAAAGAATACATCCTCAAGCAAAAACCAAATATTCTTATTATGGATGGTCCACCAACATTATTTCTTGGATGGAAATTTAGTAAACAAAGCCTGCAGGATGCATCAGATAACCTTGTTGAAATTATAGAACAACTCGACTGCCAGGTAATTTTGGATCATCATTTGCTTAGAGACTTAAAATATATGGACGTTTTTCCTAAGCCATATCAAATTGGTAAAGAAAAGGTGAAAACTTTCGCAGAATATTTAGGTAAGAAAAACAATACACTTGAGGCGAATAGGAAGGAACTGTGGGGAAGATAAAATGAGTTTCATAGATCGGCTGGAAAAAAGAATTCAAAAAAAAGAAAAAGAAATTGAGAAAGAGCAAAAGAAAATAGAATTATTGAAGGAAAAGTTGGATTCTGGTGAGATTACTCGGGCAGAGTATAGCATTAAAAGAAAGTACCATGCAGAACAGATGAAACATATGGATGCAAGGGTAAGGGTTCTGAAAGGTGGAATTACAAAAGAAAAGCATAACGTTGAAAAGAGGGCGAAGGAAAAAGAAGAAAAACAGAAAGAAAAAGACGAGAAAAAAGCCAATAAGAAAAAGAAATAATTAAGAAATTGTTTTTATGCCAATTGTTGTCAAAAAAGGAGATCTTACACAAACAGTTTGTGATGCTGTAGTTAACCCTGCAAACTCTTTTGGGTATATGGGTGGTGGTGTTGCAGGTGTTATAAAACGAGTTGGCGGTATAGAAATTGAAGCAGAAGCAATAAGTAAAGCTCCTATTCCTGTTGGTTCTGCTGTTTTTACTGATGCGGGACGGCTTCCATGCAAATATGTTATCCACGCTCCGACAATGAAACACCCTGCAATGAGAATACCAAAAAAGAATGTTAGACTTGCAACAAAAGCAGCACTAGAGATTGCAGTTGAATTAGGTCTAAAAAGTATTTCAATTCCTGGAATGGGTACAGGTGTTGGTCGTGTGCCTGTTAATGATGCTGCAAAAGAAATTGTAGAAGTTGCAAAATGTTATGAAGACAAGATTGAAAAGATAACTCTTGTAGATAGAAACGAAAAGATGGTACAAGCATTTAGTAAATTTATCTAGTACTTTATTGCAAAACCGTCAAAGGCATTTGTCACTGGTTGATTTTTAATTTCAACATTTTCTACTTTTGCCTGTGCCGGTCCATGATTACACCAGTCCAGCATTTCTTTTACCATGTTTTCATCGCCTTCGAATATTGCTTCAATACATCCATTAGAGGTGTTACGAATCCAACCAGTTACACCCAGTTGTTCGGCTTTTTGCTTTGTGTTCGCCCTAAACCAAACTCCCTGAACTCTGCCCGAAATACGTACAAATACATTTGTATTCATTGAGATTTTCACCTACGGTTTGAACCTTAAGATTGTCCGTGGAAATGGAATTGCATCTTTGATATTATCGATTCCACAAATCCATGCAACTACGCGCTCTACACCAACACCATAACCTGAGTGAGGAACTGAACCATAGCGCCTCAAATCAAAGTACCATTCGTAGTTGTCTATTTTTTCACCCATGTTTTCAAGGCGTTCCGTCATATCTTTGATGTCAGTACTTCTTTGTGAGCCACCAACAATTTCGCCATACTCATCTGGTGCAAGCATGTCAAAACAAAGTGCTGTTTTAGGGTCATTTGGATCCTTTGGTTTATAAAATGCCATGATCTCAAGCGGGTAATTTGTAACGACAACAGGCGTGTCAAAATGATCCATGAGTTTGTTTTCCTCAACTGTTCTAAGGTCCTTTCCCCATTCAACATTCATGTTTTCTTTTTCTTTGAGAATTTCAAGTGCCTTGGTATATGTAATCGTTGGATATTCAGCATTTGCCATGTGCTCAAGCTTTTTGATATCTTGTCCAAGAATTTCTAATTCTTTATTATTGCGTTCCAATACTTCTTGTAAAATAAACCTAATTTCGTCTTTTGCAACTTTCGTTATCTCGTCAAGTTCCATCCAAGCTGCTTCCATTTCAGCCATCCAAAACTCAGATAGATGCCGCGAGGTTTTTGATTTTTCAGCACGAAACGTTGGACCCATATTGTAGATTTTTTCAAGAGCAAAAATTGCCGCTTCGGCGTAAAGTTGCCAAGATTGTGAAAGATACGTCTTATTCTCATAATATTTTACTTCAAATAATGTAGATCCGCCTTCGCATTGATTTGGTTGAAGTATTGGCGCGTCAAATTCGTAGTAACCATTTTCTCTAAAGAATTTATGTATTGCACCAACAACAGTTGATCTGATTTTAAGAATTGAACTAAGTTTTTGTGAACGTATCCAAAGGTGTCTTTGGTCCAATAGAAATTCTGGACTTTGATCCTTTGTGATTGGGAAAGGCTCTGCAAAATTTATTACATTTAAGTTAGTGACTTGAAGTTCATATCCACCCGGTGCACGTTTGTCTTCTTTTACAATGCCTTCTATTTCAACACTAGACTCTACCAGTGCTTTTTTACCATCTTCAAATTCATTGTCCGGAAGGTTTCCTCTCTTTATTGTTGCTTGAATAGTATCTGTGGCGTCTCGCAATATGGTGAATGTGATATTTCCACTGCTACGTGTTCTATAGACCCATGCACGAATATAGACTTTTTCGCCAATATTTTTTCCTTTTAGTATTTCCTTTATCTCTGTCCAACTGGTTTTTGACATTGTTAGCCCACTCATTTTTAGGATACAATTGTAGCATATATGAATTACGGTGAATTACAAAAAAGATAGAAACTTCTTCTTAGGATATGTTCATTGTATTTGGCATGTGTCATTTTTATTGATGTGGCTTTTGGCTCAGCACGAATTGTATTTTCACAGATTACAGATTAAAATGTGTAAAGTTTTTGTCCCCTAAACGCTTATATATAAGTTCTCTTATTAATGGCAATACTTTCCCTTATATTATAAGAAGAAGACACTTATAGCAATTTACCAGAGGTTATAAACTTGGATAAAGAAAATAAAGAAAACAAAGAAATGCCTGAAGATCCTGTAGACGAACCTACGGGGGAGGAGAAAATCCAAGACAAGGCAGAAGACGCAGTTGAAGAGAGACAAGAAGAAAAAGTTGACGAACCTGTTAAAGATTCAGAATCTGTCGAGAAAGAATCAACGGAAAAACCTGCTGAATCACCAGTTGAAACAAAAAAAGCAATTGAAGATGAGCAAAAAACAAAACCAGTAAAACCAGTTCCAAATGAAGAACCAGAAAAAAAGCAGAAAGATAAAAAAGAAAGTACAAAGAAACAAACTGCTCATAAAGATGACGATTTTAGATACATTGTTAGGATTTCAAACACAGACATTGGTGGTGAAAAGAGACTTATTTTTGGGCTTACAAGCATCAAAGGCATAGGGCATCATATGGCTGTGCTTATTGCAAACGAACTAGACATCGATCAGAATAAAAAAGTTGGAGATTTATCTGACAAAGAGATAGAAAATATCCAAGATACAGTTGATAGTGTAATAGAAATTGCACCTGCTTGGATGCTTAATCATCGTAAATTTTATGAGACTGGCAAAGACGTTCATCTCATAGGGCCAGAAATTGATCTTAGATTACGGGACGAAGTCAACATAATGAAAAAGATTCGGTCATATAGCGGTATCAGGCATGAGAGGGGGCTTCCGGTAAGAGGACAACGAACAAGGGCAAATAACCGAAAAGGATTGGCACTTGGCGTGTCAAAAAGACGCGATTCGGGTAAGAAGTGATTTTTATGGGTGAACCAAAGTTTTCAAGGAAAAGATATGAAACCCCTAGCCATCCTTGGCAGGAAGATCGTATTAAAGCAGAAAATGAAATAGTAAAAAAATATGGCCTTAAAAACAAAAGAGAAGCCTGGAAAGCAGGCACATCTCTTAAAAAATACCGTGGTCAAGCAAGGGCTCTATTGGCAAAAGTAAGTACTGATGATCCACAGGCAAAGAAAGAGGCAAATCAATTATTGACGCATCTTACAAGGTATAGTATACTTCCATTAAATTCTACGTTAGACGATGTTCTTGCGCTTCAAAATGAAGCGGCATTATCTCGAAGATTACAAACAATTACTTACCTTAAGGGTCTTGCAAATACTCCAACACATGCGAGACAACTAATATCCCATGGGCACATTGCAGTCGATGGTAGGAAAGTAACAGTTCCAGGGTACATGGTATCAAAGGACGAAGAGAGTAAAATTGGATATACTTCTGCTTCTCCGTTAAATGATTTAACGCATCCTGCAAGGCCTCGTGCAGATTTTAAATCTGCTGCTCCTGTTAAAGTAGAGCCAAAGAAGACTGAAGAAGCTGTTGAACCAGGGTCACAATCTAAAAAACAGGAGTCCAAAGAACCTTCAGATGAAAAACAACATGCAAATACACCTCAAAAGGAAGAAAAGCCAGCTGAAGAAACGACAGAAGAGAAACCAGCAGAACAGCCTATAGAGAAAAAAACTGAGAAAGTTGAAACTGATGAAAAACCACCTGTCGAAGAGACAACCAGTGAAGAAAAACCCGTAAGTGAACCAGAGAATACTGATGAATCTCCAAAACAGGAAGATAAACCTGTTGAAGAACAAAAAGAAGAAAAAACTGAAGAACCGTCTAAAGATAAAGACGATCAAAACAATAAAAATGGAGGGAATTAAGTATGGGGAGAACAGGCATTGCACATATTTACGCATCCTTTAATAATGTTATAATCACAGTGACCGACTTAACTGGCGCAGAGACCATTGCTCGTTGTTCTGGTGGAATGGTTACAAGATCTGCAAAAGATGAAGGGGCACCGTATACTGCAATGAAAATTGCACGTACTGTTGCAGAGTCTATTCTTGAAAAGGGTTTCGATAGAGTAGATATACAAATTAGAGGTCAGGGGGGGAACAAAGCACATACCCCTGGACGTGGCGCTCAGGCAGCAATTAGAGCTCTTGTCAGGGCAGGGATCAAAATCGGGAAAATAGAAGACGTTACTCCTGTCCCACATGATGGATGCAGAAAGAAAGGTGGAAGACGTGGAAGGCGTATCTAGGTCGATAATATGAAGGTTGAAGTAATTGAATTAAAATCAAAAAAGGCTGTTTTAAAAGTTAAAGATGTCCAACCATACTTTGTTAACTCTGTCAGGAGGGTTATGATTGCAGAACTTCCAAAACTTGCTGTTGATGATGTTGTTGTTTATGACAATACAAGCCCTCTTTTTGATGAGATAATTGGACATCGCCTTGGGTTGATTCCAATTCCTACAGATTTAAAACTTTTAAATTTTAGAAAAGATTGTGTATGTAAAGGTAAAGGATGTCCAAATTGTACCGTCAGATACACTTTAAGTAAAGAAGGCGCTGGTATGGTATGTTCTGGAGATTTACAACCAGAAGAAAAAAGTTGGGCGATAACAGAAGGCGACATACCAATCGTTGAGCTGTTTGGCGATCAAAGACTTATTCTGGAGGTAGAAGCGGTTCTTGGACGTGGAAGAGATCACGCAAAGTGGCAACCTGTGGTTGCTCCTGGATATAGATTTATACCAACAATTGAATTTGATAAAGATAAATTGGATCATGTAAAAATTTTTATGAAAAAACTTCCAGCCGGAATTGCCGAATTGAAAGGCAATAAAATAGAATTAAAATCTATAGAAAAATTATCGGTATTCGAATCATATCTCGATAGTGAGAAAGTAGATTTCATAAAAGTTACAAAGGACCAAACTAGCATGATTTTCAGTTTTGAAACTGATGGTGCACTTACTGCAAAAGATGCGTTAAGGGAATCTGCAAAAATACTTGAAGACAAATATAAAGAATTTGGAAAAATTCTAAAAAATCTTAAATAAGTCCTCTTTTTTGCAAAAAGTATCTTTATATGTTTTATTATTTCGGTTAGATGTAGCTTTGGGCTTGTGGGGTAGCTTGGTATCCTTGTAGCTTCGGGAGTTATAGACTTGAGTTCAAATCTCAGCAGGCCCACTCCGACTTCTCGAAGGGTTTTTTGTCAACAGACCCTGAAATGGCGTTCTGTTGGTTTTCTCCTTATTATCTTTTTCGCTGTGCTTTCCTCCCATATGGTTTTGTGGTTTGAGGGCACAGCCGATCCAGTCCACAGGTAGTTGATTGTAGT
>JAYEJG010000137.1:0-8091 GCA_034660435.1 Thermoplasmatota archaeon | reverse complement strand
TGATAAAAGAGAGGATTTTATAGAGCATGCAATGAAAAACATAAAAACGGCAAATCTTGAAGAGTTCGTAGAAACAAAATTAAAAGATATAACAACAGGAATTGATGAAGAGAATCTTGATGCAATAATTCTTGATATGCCAAACCCTTGGGATGCAATAAATTATGCATATAAAGCACTTAAAGTCGGTGGATATCTCTGTACTTATTCTCCTCTTTCAACTCAGGTAGAAAAAACTGTTGAAGAAATAAAAAAACATGGTTTTATAGAAGTTAAAACAATTGAAAACATACAACGTGAAATAATCGTATCAGAAAATGGTATACGCCCTAGTTTTGACATGCTGGGACACACAGGTTATCTTACTTTTGCAAGGAAAATACTTTAATATTTCAAAACTTCCTGATCAGGTATTCGGCAATTCCATATCCTATTTTTTTATCTAAAGTATACCTTGCCAGTGTTTCATACATAACTGAAAGATTCTTCCCCTCTCCTTCAAAAGGCAGCATAACGTATCTTAGAACCTTTGCAGAAACTTCATAGGTTTTACCTTCCTTATCTTTAAGTTTCAAGGTAAAGCTTTTTGGCGCACCTTTTCTATCATATTTTGTGTCAATTACTGAATGAATAAGAGGATGATTTTTTCCATCTAGATGAATAAAACCTGCATCAACTTTGCCTTCTTTTACAATAAGTTTAGTAACATTTAAAGCAACTTTTTCAGAAAATTGACTGGTCAGCCAAACCCACATTTTGGGCGATGTCCAATCACGTATTCCCCATGAGTGATCTCGATCCCCTAGTGAGTCTATTTCAAATTCTTTACCGTCAACGCTAATTTTTCCTTTTACTCTACCATACTGCTCTAAATGTTCAGAAGCAACATTCTTAGAAATTTCTTCTGCATGTCCACTAACACAATCTCTATAGTTAAAAATATCATTCAGTGAGTCAAATACTAGTTCAAAAGAAACTTTATGAGCTTTATTTTTGTCTTTGACATCAACCATTGGCCCACCATATCTTAAAGCCCACTTTTTCTCTGATTTTTTCTTTACAAAACTAAGGGGATCAACACTAAGTTTGTCATTTTTGAATTTTTCTAAACCACGCATTCCGATGTTTGTGTCATCCGGCATCATCAAAAAGCAAAACATACTTTTTTCATCTTTGTTGGGTTTTAAACCAATTCTCATAAACCCGCAGATGTTCTGTTTTTTATCATAGAAATTAAAGTAAAAACTTTCGTTGTGCTCTTTTTCATTACCAAACCCGTGAATAACATCTGTATCTTGTTTTTCTTGTTTGATATAAATTGCCCCTTCGTTCCCATCAATTGTCACAATCTGCCCAGTTTTAAAAATTTTTGTTGCATCTTTTACAGCAGTTACTGCAGGAATCCCATATTCTCTTGAAACAACTGCACCATGAGATAAAATACCACCAGTTTCTGTTATAAGGCCCTTTAGCTTTGAAAAAACCGGTGTCCAACCAGGGTCAGTATTTGATGCTACAATGATTTCGCCTTCTTTGATTTTTGAAAGATTATTAATTGACTCAATTATACGTATTTTTGCTGTGGCAACACCCGGGCTTGCACCGGCACCATTTATAGACATGGTGTGATCTTGAACTTTTATTGCATCATCAAACTCAATTTTGCCCTTAAGATATTTTGGAGGCAAGATTTTTTTGTATCTTTCAAAATCATTTTTTAAACGTTTAATTGACTTTTTATCTGCTTTTTTATTAGTTTTAGAAATTTCAAATATTTCATCTTTGGACATAAAGAATATGTCGTTTTCCGAGCCGATTCTTTTTTCTTCTGCAAGTCTTCTTGCATATTCCATAAAAAGGCGACGTTGGCGCATGATTTGATGGTCAAGATAAAATCTCTGGTTTTCTCTAAATATTAAATAAGTTTGAGCATAACTTAGAACTTTCTTAAAAAGTATTTTCCTAAAAAATCCTCCTTTTAATTTTGAAATTTTCCTAAAGATTTCTTTTTCAGCATCAATTCTTTCTTTTATTTTCTCTTTTTCAAGTTTTTCTAAATCGGAGATTGATGATGAAATAAGACTTTTTAATATAGAAACAACTAGTGTCGGATCATCTACCCATCGTGGGAAGTAAATCTCTCTTGTGTGTGATCTATGTCCATATTGTTTTAAAAATGTATCAAATGCTTTTTTGAAATTTTTATATTGTTTATTTGTATTAATTTCGTTTAAAAAGTAATCGGCATCTTTTTTCTTAAGTAAATTTGTTAGTTTTCTGCTTTTTTTGGCCTTTTTTGCAAGTTTTGAAAGTGCAATGTTTGTTTCAATTGTCTTGTTGCCCTCAAGGCCTGAGATGAGACTTGAATAAAGTATCCCATTTTTATCACCAAGCCATTTGTCAAGCCAATTCTTAACCATAAGATTTGTAACAATGGAGTGAGTGACCATACCATATCTTATGAGGCGATAGTGTTTCAGATAGGCTTTTTCCATTTTTAAAAATTCATCATGAAGTTGATCATAACTAAGTTTTGCCAAATCTTTTTTGTCAAAATCCTGCATTTCTAAAAGAAATGTTTTTGCCCAAGATAGATATGCTTTATCGGTCTGACCCATCATTCCATCAGGATCAATTATTGCAACACGTAATTGTCCGAGTAAAAGTTTAAAAAGTTTTGTTTTCGCATTTTTTATTTTATCTCTTTTTTCCTCTGGAAAATAATTTAATAATTCTTTTGTTCTTGAAAATTTTGGACTATATATAAAAAATTCTTCTAGATATTCTGCATTAAAATACACATGGCCTTTGTGCATTCTTAGTAATTCTTTATCTAGTAAATCCTTGTAACCCATAACTTCTGCGCCTTCACGGTTTACATACTCAGAAAGGTATTCCCCAAGAAGTGAAAAAAACAAAGGAGAAGTAACATCTGCCCAGTATTCATCTCCATATGCTCTGGTCCATACTGTATCAGCTTTTTCTTCAATTGTAGTAATCGGCCTTGCCTGAAGAATATATAATTTTTTACCTTCAATTGACCACTCTATATCTTGAGGTTTTTGAAAGTAATCTTCTATTTCAAGGCCTTGATTTGTAAGTAGTTCTATTTCTTTTTTTGAAAGAGAAGGTTTTGCTTGTTTTGTTTTTTCTATTGTCTTTGTTTTTTTACCATTATCTGTAAGATATATCCCCTTTTGTTTTGTGTTAATTGTACTTGATATAGGTTCTTTTGAAGTTCTACTTATAGTAAATCTATCGGGACTTACAATGCCTGAAACAATAGCCTCACCGAGACCCCAGCTAGACTCAATAATCAAAATATCTTTTTCATCATCAATTGGATCTTTTGTAAATAGAACACCTGATGATTTTGCATCAACCATTCTCTGAACAATTACTGCAACTCCTCCACATAGGTGATCAATGTTTGCATCATGTCTATACGATAAAGCCCTCTTATTCCAATATGATGCCCAGCATTTTCTAACATATTTTGGAACATCTACAGTTTCAATATTGAGAAAAGAGTCCTGCTGGCCGGCAAAAGACGCACCTGGCAAATCTTCAGCAATTGCAGATGATCTGACCGCCCAAACTGCAGTTTTGTCAAGCTGTTTAAGCGTTTTGTCAATATTTTTTGCAACAGTGTTTTTTAGTGTATTTGATAAAATAAGTTCTTTTATTTCACTAGAATGCAACTCCATGCTGTCATCATTTGTAAAATCGATTGTTTCAAGCAGATTGACTATTTTTTCTTTGAGATTCAAGTTTTCAAGAAACTGTTCATATGTGTCAACAGGTACAACAAAACCTGGTGGAACAGAAAAACCAGCAGACGATAGAGCTGCCAGGTTAGCAGCTTTGCCCCCTATCTTTTCAATATCGTCTTTTGTAGCGTCTGATAGAAGAATATTGTCATTCATTGTATTCCTAAGAAATGCTTAATTGCGCAGAGTCTTTTAATCTTTCTATTTGTATTCAATTCTAAAATCTAAATCGTACAGGATATGCAACGTGGGGTGTTTGGCGTACTGGTTATCTTACTTTTGCAAGGTAAATATTATAATTTTATTCCACGCTGATTCTGATAATTTCCAGATTTTTTGTTATAAAGTTCAGATGGAACAGATTCCATATTTTCAAAAACAATTTGGCAGAACCTGTCTCCTATTGGGATTTCGAGTGGCACATCATTTGAATTAAAACAGCTGATGGTGAGTGTTCCATGAAAACCTGCATCAACCTTTCCAAAACTTGCCATGATTCCCTTTCTTGCATAGCTACTTCTGATCCACAACTGCGACGTGATTTTAGGTCCCATTTTTACAAACTCTTTGGTGCTAATTGCAAACCATGTCATTGGAGGGATAATCGCCATGCCTTCTTTTATGTGGTCATCAGTTTTCCTAATATATACTTCGTCAATACTCAAGTCGTAACCATTTGGAGTTAGGTTTTTTTCATTAAACGGTTCTATCCCAAGCTCATTATTTCCCATTTTATTTTTGATGTCTAAATCGGATAGAATCGTCATGAAAATCCCTTATTTCATTGTTATGCTGTTTATTACAACATCTTTCAGAGGTTTATCCATTCTGTCCTTATCCACTTTTGATATTGCTTCAACAACTTCATAGTTTTCTATTACTTTTCCAAAAATTGAATGATGCTTATCAAGCCATGGAGTTGGTGCAACCGTTATGAAAAACTGAGATCCACCAGTATTCGGTCCAGCATTGGCCATTGAAAGGGTGCCCCTATTGTCATGTTTCAAATCCGGATGAAATTCATCACGTATTGTCCAACCAGGCCCCCCTCTACCAGTCCCATGTGGGCATCCGCTTTGTACCATAAAACCAGGTATCACTCTATGAAAAATTAATCCATTGTAGAATCCTTTATCCACTAATTTCATAAAATTTCCAACGGTGGTTGGTGCTTTATCAGCATATAGTTCGATTTTAAAATTTCCCATATTTGTATTAAATTCTGCTATTTTATTTGCCATTTTATGCCTCCTTTAATTTTCTATTGTTATGCTGTTTATTATTACATTATCTATTGGCCAGTATTGCATTTGTTGGTCAGAGGGAAGGGTTTTAGTACCTGTAGTTACCGAGGCAATGCCTCTTACTACATCCATTCCATCAATTACAATGCCAAATGCAGCATAATTATCATCTAAAAATGATTGAGCACCATCGCATATGTAAAACTGGCTTGTAGCGCTATTCGGATCGCTTGTACGTGCCATGGCTATTGTGCCGTCAACATGACGAACCTCAGGATCGATTTCAAGATCTATTGGTCCATAAGGGCTTTCCTTTGGAGTGCCATCGGCGGTAAACCCACCGCCCTGTATAATATGTGTTTCAGGTTTATCAGGAATTAAATTTGCTACTCGATGAAATACAAGCCCATCATAGAATCCATCATTTGCTAGTTTAATGAAATTGTCACATGTATTTGGCACTTTATCTTCGTAGAGTTCAACCTTGATTGTTCCCATTGAGGTATCAATGACTGCAATTGGATTTTCTTTCTCCTCTGCATTCATGTTTATGTAAATTGCAACGCTGGCAATTATTGCAATTGCCACTATTAACAAACCCCCCATCTTTACCTCCTTTTTTTCAAAAGGACTTTTTTTCTTCACAGGCCTTGACCTTCTTCTACTGCTATCAATACCTTTAGCTGACATAATACACAGATGCTGAAATATCGTGTCCTATAAATAAGTATTTGGAGTGTTGGTGCATTATAGTTTCACTCATCTTTGGGGGACATATTTAAGTTATTTACTGCCTAGTGGTTAAATGGTGCAAAATAAGAAAAATCAAAAAGCGATCTTGCCATTTGCTGAAGAAGAAAATCCTAGTGTATGTGCTCTTTGTAGAGGGACCAAATTTTTGTGTGGTAAATCTCAATGCCCAATTATTGTAAAATATCACTCAAGAAATAAAGTAAAACCTTTAATTAACAAATTAAAAATTGAAGGGGCATCCCCGCCAAGTGTTTTTATTGGAAGAGTTGGCTATCCAAAGGTATCAATTGGACCCATGATTCCTCCTGTAATGGGGGATACGTCAATAATCGACACTCCAGAGCTTTGGCTTGATAAAAGTATTGATGATATTGTTGATTTCCGCTCTCAACTTGTTCGTGGAACACATTTGGTTAACATTCATGATGTTGAAAGTTCTGATAGGATTGTGGAGTTTACAAAAGAACTTGCTCTTTCAAAAAACAGTGTGTTTGCTGAAGCGCTTTTTTCAAAAAGGCCACATGGCAACATTGCTTTTTATGATGAGGCACAGCCACATGGCCCTTCTGCTCCGTTAAAAAAATTTGATATCTCAAATCCAAAATATGAACAGCATGTCGAAAAAGCATATTATGATACAGACTTAAAATCAAAAGATGCAGTTTTTAAACTCTATAAAGAAGGTGTGAGAATTTCTCAAATCCAAAAGGCATTCTCAGTTGGTGCTTTTGGAATTAAAAAATATAGAAAATTTGTCCCAACTCGTTGGAGCATCACCGCTGTTGATTCAAATATTGGTGAAACTTTAATGAAGAATACCAAGACCTATCCATGGATCAACGAATTCAGGATTTATTATCATAATCAGTTTGATAATCGATGGGCAATTCTTATGATGCCTTCTGAATGGCAATACGAACTCATCGAGGCATGGTATCCAAATACTACTTGGAATCCATATGGTCGTGGTATCTCAATGTTTAATAGTTACGAGTTCTACAAAGGAAGGAAAACCTATGCAGAAATAGGCGGTTGTTATTATTCTGCACGTCTTGCTACAAACGAATTATTAAATAAAGAACGTCGTCAAGCAGGCATAGTAATCATGCGTGAGGCACACCCCGGATACATTATGCCAATTGGTGTTTGGAACGTGAGAGAAAGTGTAAGAAGGGCCTTGAAAGGATCTTATCAAAAGTTCGATACATTAGACAAAGCATTGGTGTTTATTTCTAAAAAAATGGATATTCCATTGCAGCGTTGGATAAAAAATAGTGCAGTTCTAAAAAACAAACTTTATCAGAAAAGGCTTGAGGATTTCTAAATGAAGATACAGGAAATTAAATGTAAAACAGCATTGTCGCCCTCAAGACTCCCTGGCTTAGATTACAGTCTAAATCCATATCAAGGATGCCAGCATAAATGTGCATATTGCTATGTACCAAATGTCTTAAGAATAAAAAGAGAAGACTGGGGAGAATTTGTAAACGTTAAAACAAACATCCCAAACATTCTTTCAAAAGAACTCAGAAAGAAAAGGAGTGGCGTTGTTGGAATTTCAACAGTTACAGACCCCTATCAACCAATTGAAAAAAAGTACAAACTAACTAAATATTGTCTGGAGCAATTATTGATTCATGATTTTCCAATATGCATCCAGACAAAATCAGATCTTGTTACGAGAGATATTGATCTCATCTCAAAATTTACAAACGCCGAAGTTATGATGAGTATTGCAACACTAAATGATAAGGAAAGAAAGCTTCTTGAACCAAATTCATCAACCGTCAATAGGCGGTTAGATGTTTTAAGAAAGTATTCTGATGTAGGGATTGAGACAAGTGTCTTTTTTGGTCCAATATATCCAACAATAGAAATAGAGGATATATCAAATATCGTTGATACTTTTATTAAATACGGAGTAAACAAGATAATGATTGATGGTTTTAATCTTAAACCAGGCGTCTGGGAAAATATCAAATCAGTAACACAAGATGATGCCGGTATATTTGAAATCTTTTCAAAAAGCATCAGAAATAAAGAACATTACAATCAACTTAGAAATGAAATAACTAGTCTCTGTGAAATAAGAAAAATAAAAATTGTTGATGCATTTTAGACTATCCATTATAAATGATTATTTAAATAGCAAAATTTATATTAAAATGATAATGATGGAGAGTTGCTTTCAGAGCAGATGAACTGTCAGTATATTTTAAGTATAAGGAGTACATTACCCAAAAAATCGAGTCCAATGACTTAATATATAATATTTAAGTGGTAAGTATGGCAAAAGCAAGATCAAGGGCAGCGGCACGGAAGGT
>JAYEJG010000136.1:0-8265 GCA_034660435.1 Thermoplasmatota archaeon | reverse complement strand
GGAAGTTATGCGCCACACACTCTTGCAGCCATATTATTGCTTGTAATTTTCTTTATACTTGCAATACTGGTGATTTTTATAAAGAGAAAATATCTGGAGATAATGTGTCTCGATCGCATAAAAGAAGTAACTCCTGATGAAGAAGCAAAATATGAAATCATCATAAAAAATCCATCTAAGTCTATCTTAAACTATGAGTTAAAAGCCGAGGAAGTTTCCCCGTCACTCGGATGGGAAGTAACTCTTGATACCGACACATTAACTATAGAGTCAAAACAGGAGCAAAAGGTGACATTAACAGTAAAGCCAACCGATTTTGCAAAACCGGATGATTGGACTGAAGTAAAGCTAATTGCGATAGTGGCAGGGAAACAAAAGTCAGATGAAATTTCGACGGTTACTTCGATAAAAGACGGGAAAATTGATCTAAGTATTTTGGGAGTGTTTCACTGGCCAAGTAAATTTAAGAAGGGTGAGAAGGTGAAAACATCATTCAAACTTAAAAATGATGGAAACGCCTCGGCAAATAACGTCTCGGTTATTTTGTATGTAAATGGCGAGGAGAAAAATAAAGTGGAGGGAATTACTATTCCTCGAGGCGGATATGCTGATATAGAGATGCCATGGATAGCCGAAAAAGGTAAAAATACTATTGACATAGTGCTTAAGTAATATATCGATAATACCGTCAAAAATAAAATTTCCTTTAGTGTTTGCTATGGCCGACGAATCTGATGTTAAAAAAGAGCAAGATCAAATAAGAGATGCAGAGAAGAAATACCAGTCGTATGTTCAGAAGAGGAATGAACTTAATGATGTAGCTAGAGTTCTTAGAGAAGAGCGAGATATGCTAAACCAGGGACGCAAAGAAATCAAAGAGAAACTGGAATCTTCAAAAAAGGAGAGAGATGAACTAGTTATAAAAATGCGGCATCATAGAGAGTTAAGAAACAGATTGCAGCAAGAGGCAAAGAAGCTCATAGACGCTAGGCGAAAGAAGAAAGGCGAGGTTTTTAAAAATTTACCATTAAGAGTTGAGGAACTTAACGCAGATGTTCAGATGCTTGAATACCGGCAAGAAACAGTTCCTATGAGTTTACGAGCGGAAAATGACTTGATAGAAAAGATCCGTGCCAAGCGAAGAGAATACAAAAGGACAAAGAAACTTTTAGATGGACAGAAATTAGTTGAAATTGATATTTCTGATAAAGACAATACAATAGATGAATTGTTTAAAAAGGCGGATGAGGAGCACAAGCTAGTTCAACAGTTTTATGATGAAAGCCAAAAAAAGCACGAAGATTATATAAAGCTTGTAAATGAACTATCGATTTCGATTGGTGAGGCAAATAAAAAGCATGAGCAATATATGGAAGCTAGAAACGAAGCACAGAAAACTCATGAAAAGGCTTTTGAAATGAGGACAAAGGTCCTTTCTATACGTGGTGAAAGACGTAAACGATGGGAAGAAGCCAAGAATGCCATTAAAGATCAGAATATCATGGCTCGTAAATCTACATCGGATAAGAAAAAACTTGAAGAAATTGCAGATCAATCTGTGAATGCCCTAAAGAAAGGTCGGAAAATATCCTTATAGTTAACTCGTCAATAGTCGATTATAAAATCGTCAGTTTTAAATACATAACCTTTTTTCCCTGGTCTGGAGTTAATAATGAAAGGCATAGGCATTGTTAGTTACGGAGCAAGTATACCCCGTTTAAGAATTAAAGCAAATGAAATTGCATCAGTATGGGGAAAAGACGGAGAGCGAACAAGTAAAGGACTTGGTATTTATGAAAAATCAGTGCCGTCTGTTGATCAGGACACTATAACTATTAGTGTTGAGGCGGCACGTTCGGCCCTCAAGAGATGCAACGTTGATCCGCAGGATATCGGCGCTATCTATGTTGGAAGCGAATCTCACCCATATGCGGTAAAACCAACAGGGACTATTGTAGGAGAAGCGATTAGAGCAACACCAGATTTAATGGTAGCAGACTATGAATTTGCATGTAAAGCAGGAACTGCAGCCATTCAATCGTGTACAGCACTTGTTAAATCAGGTTTCATCAAGTATGGCCTTGCTATTGGTGCAGATACATCACAGGCAGCTCCTGGAGATGCTCTTGAATTTTCTGCATCGGCAGGTGGTGCAGCGTTTATTATTGGAAAGGAAAATGTAATTGCGACAATTAATCATACATATTCATTTACTACAGACACTCCAGATTTTTGGCGTAGGGCTGAACGGAAATATCCTGCCCATGGCGGTAGATTCACTGGAGATCCAGCATACTTCAAACATGTTACAAGCTGTGCAACAAAACTTATGGAAATGGCTGGAACAGAACCAAAAGATTACGATTATGCAGTTTTCCATCAGCCAAATGGCAAATTTCCTAGAAAAGCTGCAAAGATGTTAGGTTTTTCTAGTGAACAAATTAAGCAAGGTCTTATTGTACCATACATCGGCAATACGTACTCTGGTGCATCCCTGGTAGGGTTGGCATCGGTTCTAGATGTTGCAAAGCCAGGTGATAGAATATTCCTTACAAGTTATGGTTCTGGGGCTGGAAGTGATGGTTTTGATATCACAGTTACTGAAAACATAAAAAAATGTTCACGTAAAAATGCACCATCCGTGCAGCAGATGGTAGACGACAAGAAATATGTTGATTATGGAACTTATGCGAAATATACTGATTTATTGTATTGGGAGTGATGGATAATGAAAGATGTAGCTATAATTGGAGTTGGATTAACAAAATTTGGTGAATTATGGGATAAATCATTCCGCCAACTGACTTCAGAAGCAGGAGCAAAAGCAATCATTGATGCGGGTGTTAGTGGCAAAGACATTGATGCAATGTATGTTGGGTCTATGAGTTCAGGTAGGTTTGTTGGCCAAGAGCACGTTGGTGCTCTTGTTGCGGATGCGTCAGGTTTTTCTCATCTTCACATACCTTCAACACGTGTTGAAGGGGCATGTGCATCTGGTAGTCTTGCGTTAAGAGAAGGATACTCGTCGATTGCTGCTGGAATAAATGATGTTGTTGTTGTAGGTGGAATTGAGAAAATGAATGATGTTGGTGGTAGTTCTGCAACAGGAACTTTGGCTACTGCTGCTGACCAAGAATGGGAAGCATTTTTTGGAGTAACATTTCCAGGATTATATGCAATGATTGCAACGAGACATATGCATGAATACGGGACAACAAAAGAACAACTTGCGCAAGTTGCTGTAAAAAATCATGCAAATGGTACTAGAAACCCAAATGCACAGTATCAACGGGAGATAACGCTTGAACAAGCAATGAATGCAGCACCTGTTGCATGGCCACTTGGCCTTCTTGACTGTTCGCCTGTTACCGATGGCGCTGCAACAGTTATATTGTGTGCGGCAGATAAAGCAAAAAAATATACAGACAAACCAATAGTAAAAATCATTGGATCTGGGCAGGGCTCTGATAGTCTTGCGCTTCACTCGCGAAGGGACATTTGTACATTAGATGCAGCAGTTCATGCGGGCAAAATGGCATACAAGCAAGCAAACAAATCTCCAAAGGATATTGATGTTGCAGAGGTTCACGACTGTTTTACTATCGCAGAGATCTGTGCAATTGAAGACCTCGGTTTTGTTGAAAAGGGAAAAGGCGGGACGGCAATAGACGAGCACATTACAACATTTGACGGCTCATTGCCAGTAAATACTAGTGGCGGTCTAAAGTCAAAAGGCCATCCTGTTGGAGCTACAGGTGTTGCTCAAATCATTGAAATAACACAACAACTTCGTGGCGAGGCCGGAAAAAGGCAGATAAAAAATGCTCGTGTTGGTTTGACTCATAATGTTGGCGGATCAGGTGCGACATGCACTGTACATATTTTGGAGGCGATGTAACATGAAAAAAGGAGTAGCACGCTATTGGAGAGAAATTCCACAGCGATATAATCTTATGGGAAACAAATGTGGTTCTTGTGGCCGTGTTTTCTTTCCGCCACGGGAGTCCTGTCCGTATTGCCGGCGAAAGAGCATTGGAAACATGGAAGATACGCAACTCGCTGGAAAAGGCAAAATTGTTACATATACGATTACTCATGTTGGTTCCGAGGATTTTGCAGAGCAGGTTCCTTACCCGATTGCTATTGTACAACTTGATGAAGGACCAAGGATAACTTGTCAAATAGTAGATTGTGAGCCTAAAGATGTTAAAATCGGGGCGAAGGTGGAAAGTACGTTTCGAAAGATTCAACAAGATGGCTCAACAGGCGCAATTTATTATGGATATAAGTTTAAGTTGGTAACATAAAATCATGAATACGAAAAACGTATTATCTGAAAAAATTGCTGGTGAAATAACTCTAAGCCCAAAGCCTGGCCAGACAATTAGAAAATGGAGAAGCGCATTTGATATCAGTCAGACGGGACTGGCAAGTCATTTAAACATGTCTCCAAGTGTAATAAGTGATTATGAGTCTGGCAGGAGAGAATCACCTGGGGTCAAAACTATAAAAAAAATCATCGAGGCTTTAATTGAAATCGATGAAAGCCGCGGTGGAAATATTTTGCATCGGTATGATGTAATGGTTGAAAAGAGGGATGAATGGATTCTTGAGATGCTGGAGTATCCTTTTTCAATTTCTGCCCAGGATTTTGTCAAGGAAATCAATGGAAACATCTTGACGTCAAAAGATGTAGACATTAAACGAGATATCAAAGGATTTACTTTGGTTGATAGCATAAAAATGATACAGTCGATAAATTCTACCGATTATTCACGTTTATATGGCTGGAGTACAGAAAGGGCTATAATATTTACTGGGGTAAAATATGGGCGCAGCCCCATGATTGCGATAAGAGTTCATCCCGTAAAACCAACGATGGTTGTTTATCATAATCCAGGCGCGGTGGATCCTCTTGCAATAAAGCTTGCTGAGAAAGAAAATGTGCCACTAGTTATCACAGAGATAGATCTAAATGATTTGAAAAGGAAACTTTTGAAACTCGGAGAAAAGTAATATTCTGATATTTTCAATCTTTTATTTCTTTTATTTCGCTAATTTTAATTATGATATATTATATTAACCAATAGTTTTTAAATATTGAAATATAATATCACTTATGCAAAAGGGAGGTAAAAGATGAAACATAAAGTATTTTGTAAAAATCAAGATGGCCAGGTCTTAGGATTGCCGATGTATCTGATTATAGTGATGATTGTTGCAGTGGCAGTTATTGCTGCAGTTATTTTCATGATACCCCAGGGGACAAGGACAATGAATGCATTGGTTACACAAAACCCAGTTATTGCGGAGTCCCATGCAAATGCAGAGGCATTTACATTGACTGTAAAAGACGTGGTCGTAAAAGTTACAACGAATGATGAACGGGCAGACCCGATAAAAGATGCCACGGTTTTACTCGTTGGTGCGGGGTTTTCAGGATCTGGTACAACCAATGAAACTGGAGAAGTTATGATTCCTGTCACGCCGTTACTTGGAGAAAATATTAATGAGGCACATATACAATTGGTGGTCAAAGCGACAGGATTTGAAGATTTTGAAGATGATCACGGCATAACTGTCGCAAGATTGTAGTGCACTTAGATAACTGATTACTGGCACTATTGGTCCATAACGGCACAGGATTGAGAAAATATGATAAGTTCTAGGGGTAGGAATAAATTACTTCCAAAAAATAATGTAAGTTCTTCAGACGAAACAATTCAATCGTTCAGAAGTTGGATTAGAAAACTTGAGCAAACAACAAATAGTCTAAGTTCGAGGCTCATTGCCGTAGAAAAGCGAATATCATCAAGAAAAAACGATATTTTTCTCGATTCAATTGCCGATAAATCATTAAAAGGCCCTATTGAACGGTTGTTTAAATCTTTAGATGAGCAAGAAAAAAACATAGATATCAAAGAAACTTCTGTAATTCTAGATCAAGAGTTTGTAAGTACCCGAGAAGAATTATCTTTACAAATGTCTGAGATTGAGGATGTCAAACAAAAAATCGAAGAGTTGAATGTTTTCCTCAAAGACCTTTTGGATGACATTACAAAGGACAACGAGGACAGATTAAATACTTTGGATTCCTTAAATGCCAGAGTTGAAAGGATTGAAGTTAGAGCGCCTCCCGCTTTAAGACTCGGCAAGATGGAGATACCAATCGAAGTTACAGGCATCGTTGGAGGATTGCTGGCATTCATTTTGGCAATTCTCGTTTCAGTTGGCCAGGGAGAAATCATTGCATCTCCTGTTTTTTTGTCTATTATAGGATTCATTCTGATTGGCTCGGTAATTTTCAAAACAATGAATGTTGGATTATTTTTTGATAAAGTATTCAAAAAACATGATAAAATTTTAGCAAAAGTCGAAGAAAATTCTTAATTCTTTATTATTTTTATCATGTCTTCTTGGCTAAATGTCTCGTAACAATTTGCCTTAACATATGCATCAAGATAGGCTTCGTTGATGATGTTCTCCATATTTATCGTCGTATTGACGATTGCTTTTCCATCTTTGTCTGTGAGATTATATCCATAGCCACCATGTCCACTGATTTTTACTAGTGCGTCTTTAATCGGTTTTCCATTACTGTCATTTACATAAACTGTTAGTTTTATATTTGCCAAATCGCCTCCAGTTACCGTGTTTACCATTGGTTTAATTGAAACCATCATTTTTTGTGGGAATAGACAGGGGTTCAATACAAAAGACAATATCGCAATAAGGGCAATACTTCCTATAACTAGAGATACAGTTAATCTCATTGGAAGCCCAATAACTGCGTGTTCATTTTTTGAAAACGGAATGAATCTTAAATTTTTTGTCATATTTAGTTCCTATTGACTCATCTATTGGTTTTTCATTATTTAAATATTTAGAAATTTTTATATTGGTATGTCTTTAATATTGTGGAGGAATAAATTATGTTCAGTGATGATACTGCCGTTTTGGGTTTACCTTCATTTTTAGTTGTATCTATAATTGTCACTGCAGCAGTACTTTCAGTTTTTTCAATTTCGGTGTATCATTTAATTTTAGACTCAGAATATGATGTGACTTGTTCAGAGATTGATTTAATAATTTCTGAAGCAGAGAATATGTATGAATATGCAAATGAAGGAACTTTAAAAACAATGCAGGTCGAATTTCCATCATCACTTAAATTTGCAGTTTTTGGTGGTTTACCAAAAAATGGCAATTCTGAACCAGAAGATTTAACCCTTGATGAAAACACCTCAAATAATTATTATTTTGTTACAACCGACGGTAGCTTTTCAGGGCATTCAAATGTTTTTTTCTCAGGGTATGAAACCGATCAAATTGCGGTTTTGCATTATGGGGCATATGATGTAAATCTTGAACTGGTAAAAGATGAAAATGGTAAAACATATGTTAAAATTTATTGAAAATGATTCAGGAATCTTAGGTCTTACGCTCTCTCAGATTGGGTTAGTTGTCGCATCAATGTTACTTATTGCTGCAGTTTTTTCGTTTGTTTTTCAAAATGATTGGAAGAAAGAAGCAGAATTGGAAAATATCGCTTCAGAATTTTCTACAACTGTTAAATGTATGGATTCAAAGTTTTTTGAAAATGTTGAATTATTTGTTTTTCCAGATAAAAAATATTGCTACAATGTTTCAATTTCGACGGAATATATTTCGGTAACATCTGAATTGAACAACGGAGATGAATTTTTAGTTAGGGAAAGATTTTTAGTGCAGATATGGCCTCAGAAAAAAGATTCGACTTGGATTGGTGCTGATGAGCTGCACAAATATCTAAAAGATACTTTTGGAAATTCGGGAAATTTTACAGATCCCATTTTAGATGCTAGTGTTGTTAAAAGTTATTTGGCTACAAAGTTTACTAATGATGCTGCCGATCTTGCATCAAATCCACTTTACGTTACAACAGATAAAGCAGTGTTTGTTGATAAGGCCATTGTGTATTATAATGATGGAGAAAAGCAGGGATTTATTTTTGTATATCGGTAAAAGGGCCCGAGGCGGGATTTGAACCCGCCACAGAGGATCCACAGTCCCATATGTTGACCAGGCTACACTACCCGGGCCATAATTTGAAAAATGCCAATACTTGAACGATATATAAATTATATGTACATTTAACTCGACAAACTAAAATAACACATATTTAATTGCCTTCTTTAAGCAGGGGTAGCCAAGCCTGGTCAACGGCGCAAGGTTCAGAGCCTTGTCCTGCAGAGGTCCAAGGGTTCAAATCCCTTCCCCTGCATA
>JAYEJG010000135.1:0-8540 GCA_034660435.1 Thermoplasmatota archaeon | reverse complement strand
GACGCTGCGATATATACCGGCTCTTGAATCATGACAAAAAATGTAGCTAGTGCCGCAAGACCGGCAACTATTGAAAGAAGCCTTATACGATTTCTTAAAATAACTTCCACTCGATGTGGAATATCCATGTTGAAAATTTTATTTTTGAGGTCGTTAACTTGTACATTTATGTGTTTTATTTTTTTAGCTGTTGAATTTTTTACTGTTTTATAATGCTCATCCAAATCCTTCCGCATCAAATCACCCAACAAATATTCCTACAAGATACATGGCAGACTAAGACCAAAGGCATCCACTTTTGTTAGTCGCCCTTCTTGCATTTAGATAGTTTTGTCTTTTCAAGGAAACATTCTATCCATGCATCTCTAACAGAAGGTATCGTTTCGCATTCTATCAATTTCAAGATATCTTTTTGCTCTTTTGTCTTAGCCAATTTTCTAAGTGATAAAATACTGCTTTGTACATCGTTTTCTTTAACTTGTGGCGAAGTTGAATGAAATAATTTTTTAAATAGAGATTTTTGTTTCTTTTTTATATCCCGTGTCATTCTTAGCCCCTTCCAATATAGAGATAGACGCTCTAACGGATTAACTCTAACGAATGAAGTTCATCTGAAAGCTTCTCCACTGCTTTCAATGCATCTTCTGTACTTCTAGCACCCGTACAAACTATTTTACCAGAAGAAAAAAGCAACATTGCTACCTTGGGTTCTTTTATTCTGTAAACAAGCCCCGGGAACTGCTCGGGTTCGTATTCAATGTTTTCTAGACCTAAGCCAGTAGCTACTTCGGTAAGATTAAGCTCACCTTTAAGGTCGGCCATAGCTACCATATTCTGAACGACTATTTCAAGATCCTTGTACACATCTACGCCTAGTTTTTTGAGTTTCTCAGATATTATGTCAATAGTCGTTCTTACATCTTCAAGGTTCTTTGCACCAGTGCAGTTGGCCTTACCGCTTCTAAATAGAAGTGTAGCAGTCTTTGGATTTTTTAACCTATAGACTAACCCAGGAAACTGTTCAGGCTCATATTCAGCTTCTTCTAACGATTGTGCTATCATATCCAAATCCAACTTTTCTGCAAATGTAGTAGATGCCACAATATTTTCTACTTTGATTTCCATCATAAAAGGTCACTCCCAATAATTATCGTTTATGTTTTCTTAAAGCACCTTAAACAAATAAGTGCTTTATAATACTACTCCCTTATATTTTTCGCCTCCTTAGAAGAATGTAAAGTGTTTTCATCTAAGATTTGTTCTAGTCCAAATGCATTTTCAAAAAGGTTAGTCAGGCCATCAACAAAACGAACAAGTGGTCCACCATCAATAAGGTCATGATTAATGCTGACTGATAGGTGGAGGTATTCACGGATGGCAATTTTATCATTTACGATCCCTGGTTTTTTTGTAATGCCCCCTACAACAAGAAGAACTGTAGATGTCCCACCCATCGCAATTTCCCACCCTGGAAACTTTCCTTTCATCCCGATAGCAGTAACTCCGGCTGTTCCAAAATACTTCTTTTTTAGAAATGCATTTCTTCTTGTAAGTATAAGGACTATTTTTTTGACAAACACAGGAGCGCCTAACGCAAATCTTTCAAGTCTAGTCAAATTTTTACCAAGAAGCTGTGTAGATTCACCAATAGCTTCTTTTTGCACTTTTCTTATTTCGCGAGTAATATCCATGACACTTTTTTCATTTGCCTTTCTGAGAATGTATGCCAATGTCCTGTATTCTCCATTTATATATCTTTCAACAGGCATTGCAATATCCACATCTTCAAAAATTGCAATTTTATTTCTTCCAGATCTATAAGAATTTAACTCTTTGTATTTAGTTAACGCCTCGGCAACACATTTTATTATCCATCCAGTAAAAGATACTTTAGTCCGCGTTTTTTTACTTATTTTAGCTATAATCTCACGGGCCTTAGTAACATCAATTTCAAGTACAGAATGTATACTGTTCTTGCGATGTCCCTCTTCTACAACAAGCACAACATTTTTACGATTTTTTGTAAAAGGCTTCATTGTATATTTTCCGATTCTATCCATTATTTCACTTAAACTCGAATTACTAAGTTTATTTAATGGTTTTCTATAGAAAAAAGCCTAATTTTATTTTTTAAACCTGTTGTAAATAGGTATAAATATGAGACATATAACAGATATAATCGCCAGATAAAATCCCGTACCTGCCCCCCAACTACAAGCCAATATCTCACTGCCAGCAATACCTGGAAGGGTTGTTTCGATATCTCCATTTCCCATAAAGCTACCTAGCCCAACTTCCGTTACCATCGACATGGTATAAAAGAAAAGCACAACTGAAAGAATCAACATTATGATGCTGAGCGTTTCCAAAGTCATGGTCGTCTTTCTGAACTTATTCTTTGTAAGAAGTGTTAAACCAATAAGTAAACATGAAACACATATTAACATCGACAACAATCCAAGTACCATTGCAAACTCCGCAGGAACCGAACTGACTTCCCCACCCAAAACATTTGACGAACTCGTCAAAGTAACAATTTTGGATGGAATCAAGAGGGTTTTTGTAGTTGTGGAAGTTGTACCACTGTCTCCTGTTAATATCCACCATGGTGAAACAAGAGCAACAACCAACAGAGCAACCATTAACAGTTTAATCCCACGATACATATCTCTTTTCCAAAGGAAGAATATTACTATTGATATACCTGCAAGAAGAACGCCCAAAATAGTTATCATGCTATGAAACTGGGACTCCTGTCCTGTAAGAACATTAAGAACTTTGTCACTTTTAATTGCAATTTTCTGCTGAGCAATTTCTTTATTATCCGTGCGGACAGTTAACTCATATTCTCCAGGTGGAACCAAAAAAGAAACATTTCCATTTTTGTCAATAGTTTCCTTAACATCTTCCCCACCACGAGACAAAACAACATCTCCATCGTCTAGATCACCACCATATGAATTCAACATATGAAACTTAGCTTTGTGCTCAGCTGGGAAAATAAGTCGAATAGATCCATCTTTTCCTACAGATACAGCTTTTTCAATGGAAAACGATTTGTAATTCATACTAAGAACATATTCGGCAGGATAAAGGCCTGTAAAAAGATATTTGCCACCTCCTTGTTTCTCAGAGATAATGGAAATTGGTTCTACCATGTCAGCACTAGTCATCTTTGGGTTTACTTCAACCTCTGGAGGTAATCCCCAAGTATCTTTAACACTTAGCTCAAGTTGATGAAGTGCAATTGAATAAGATTCTTCCAATGGTTTAAGGCTGTTTTTAAAACTAAATACAACCTGCTTTTCGTCAACTAAAAAACCTTGGTAAATTACTTTAAGAATGTACGGCTCACGTGGAAAACAAGGCGCTTTCAAAACTGTTGTACCGTTTTCATCAGAAGTTGTATCGGCTATTATTAAATCATCTTTTAATAGCGAAAATTCCACGTTTTCGACCCCTTCATTTTGCTGATCGTTAATAGAAACCTCAATTGACCCCTCGGGCCGACAATATGCATGAGTCGTGGTTGTTTCTTCAAGATCTACAATTGCAAAACCAATATATTTTCGCTCTTCCCCAAGCAAAGGATTTTCCCTAAATATTTTTACGACATATGTACCGGCTTCCAAATCAGGAAAAACTACTTTTTTGAAAAAAGAAGCGTTCCTCCAGTCAAACATCCCAACTGCTGTTTTTATTTTTTCAAATAGTTTTTTACCTTCAAAATCAAGGTCCATACTTGCAAGAGATAGACGACCTACTGATCCTGATGACTTGAGGTCATTATCACGATAGAGTTCAGCATAGATATACGGAAAGTTTTTTCCAAGTGCCGCAGATAGCAATGACCCCATTGGAAAAGATGGCGATAGATGAACAAAAGTAGTAAGTTGATATCTTTCAATTTCTTCAACTTCTTTATCTGATACATTTTCTCTATTAATTGGCCTATCTCTAACCAATTCCTGGTAAAGTTCAGATCCTGCATCTATAGCCTCATATCCCCCTTTTTGAAAGGTAATAAATTCCGTATTGAAAACTACATTTGTTCCCTCAAGTAGAACTGTATTGTGCTTCCCATCCTCATACGCGTTTCTTACAGCATATAAATCGCCACTATCTGCCTCAAGGCCTGGCAGCTTTACATGTTGATGTATGGAAGATTTTATCTGTATTCCATCATCTTCTCCCTCCAAAAAGCCAGTGCTTGATTCAAATATTAGACCATGTGCCTGTCCAGTTAGAGGATCACTCATACACATCCAAGCCTTACTGCCAAGATCGTCATCGTCTGTTGATGAAAGTATCCATTCTGCTGGATCAACATCTGGATCCGTTGGTATTGAATATTCCTTAACGCTTCCATCTTCTGAATGGAAATGAATAAACGGCAAAATATCTCCCATATTCATTTTTTCGATCGTCGCGCTTCTTGCTTTTATCGTTGATAAAGATGCATATGTTCCTTCTTTTTCCATATCTCCTTTTATATCACATGTTTTAAGAACTTCGTGATTGACATTTACATTCAATCGTTTTGTCGAAGTTGGGGAATAATAGTATGTATAAATATCATCTGTCTTTAGTTCACCACCAGGAGACATTCCCCCTATCTGCAATCGAACCATTAGATTTCCATCTTCAAGAATATTTTTAGAAACATCTGTCGCCAATTGAGTTCCTGTTTTTTCTCCAGCTGGATCTATGCTATAACTCATGGAAAAAGCAGCGATTTGTTCTGCATAAACTGTCTCAAATTCCGTAGAGTTGGGTTTAAGTTTTATTGCAGCATTGAACATACCTTCTCCAAGTAATTCACCTTTTTGACATACGCCATAGACAATATATCCATTCTCAATAATTTTATAATAATCAAAGTCTATGATTTGTCCAGGGATTGGCTCATAGAAATAATGAGTGTCTTCAACAGATAGATGATCTTCATAATTTGGTGATTCAGTTTCTGATGAGTCGTAACATACATAGTATTTTTCTTCTCCATTTGCCGCGTCAGGTATTAAAAAAACAAGGCTACAAGATTCTATATGAGCATCATCACTGTGCTCTAGATCATATATCTGTGATTCAAGTTCTATTAATTCTGAGCCGTCATCACAGACTATGCGAACTGAATGTTCTTGTTCATTCTTAGCCCAACAAGGACTGTCAAATTCCACCCGCATGTCAATCGGTTGGAATCCGGCTTGTTTTAGACTTGTATCTATCGGAATGGCAATTTCTTGTTTAAATGCCATATCTGTATTGGTCTTTGTATATGCCGAAAAACCGCTAGTACAAAATGTGGAAATCAGAAACAATAGAATTATTGCATATGCTATCGAGCGTTTTGAACATTTAAATAGGCAACTCATAAGTAAATAACTATACTTTATAATAATATAAATCTTTTTATAGATTAGGAAAGAAATATTTTGGCGCAATTATCGAATAAACAGGAACAGCAGTGGTATTGACATAAAAACAATGGCAACAATAGCCAAAGACAGACTTAGTTTTCCAAGTTTATATTCTTTTGGTAAAAACTTTTGACTTAGATATATCACCCCTATCCCATATAGCATAACACCAATTACACCAAGGAAAAGCAGGGTTATGCTAAGCATCAGTAGTACAGATAATCCTCTATACATGAGTATTGATAAGGGTATTCCAAGAATAAGAAGGTACGTTAACAGATAGAACATAAATCGTTTATACTCTAAATTTTTCACTACCTTGTTAATATTTTTCCCAGTTTCATAAAGCATTCTGGTTGCTGCCTCAAAACCTGCATAAGCAGTACCAAAGAGAGCAAAAACAACACTTATTTTAAATAAAGGTTCTAACCAGGGTGCAATATTTGAAAATATTACTGCTTGCTGAGTTATTAAATCTATATTCGACGGAAGTAGATAATTACCATCTGGTTGAAGGCCCAATAGATATTTTCCAGCAATCATGTATGCTGCCGAAACAATTGATACAACAATAAATGCCACAGACATATCAATTATTATTGGTTTAAGCAACAGTCGGGATTTTTTTACTTCTTTTGAGCCATCTGGCAGATACGTTATTTTTCCTTTCTTTCTAAAATCATCAAAACATTTTTGTGAAAAAGCATTTGGATCTTTTCTATCTTTAAAAATACCCCATTTCTTTACTTTTATCCATCCAAGATAACCTATGAGGGTTACTAGAGTAATTGTAAGAGTTCCTAAATAACCAAGCATAACAAGAGGTATTGGAGTTTTAGCAACTGCAGGGAATTCTTCGATTACCCAAGACGGATAATCTGCTGGTACGTTTTGACCTATTGTAAAAAAATTAGGAAGTATTTCTAGAATATCTGGTTTTATAAGAATCACAGAAACAACTGCACCTACAGCTAGTACCACTATAAAAAAAGCCTGAGAATACTCGACTATTTTATATCTGCCAGCAAGTGCAAGTGCTCCTGCCAGCAAACAAAATGAAATACCCCATATTAGATAATGTCCAACTCCAAAGACCCAACAAAGTGCCTGTCCAAGAGATGTTATTATAGTAGCTGTAAAAACCGGGATGAAAATAAGCATGATTCCTATGATGAGCCAATTAAACCATCCTTTCTTTGTTTTAATTGCAAAAAGATCCATTAGGCCTATACCAGAGAGTAATGTAAAACGACAGCTAATATAAGCAATTATGTAGGATCCAATGTTGAGTGTAATCAACCACAGAAGTGCAAACCCTGCCCATGCCCCTATTTGTGGACCAATAATGAGCTGCCCCTGGCCAATTGTCATTGATGCAACTATTGCACCTGGTCCAACAAACATCAGGTATTTCAGATATTTTTTTATTGATGGCTTTTCTGTTAGAACCTTATATGGTTCAGGATAGCTTATTTTATCTTCCTCAGATGTCATTTGTTATCAACCTTCAAAAATAATTTCTTTTTTGTGCTGTAGATTTATTTTTGGACTTGCAGGTCCTTTTTTCAACCGTGCTTGATGATCATATGCCTCAAGACCACCGGCCTTTTTAATGATCTCTTTTCCCTTTTCAATTTGTTTTAGAACGCTTATATTAACTCGCTCCATTGATCCGGGAGCCAATTTTCGTAAAACTTTTGTTGAACCTCCAAGACCATAAGCTATTGATTCCATTTTCATCAATGTCCCGGGAACCATAGTAAACCAGTTACCTAACGAATCTTCGCCGAATTTTGTAATAGGAATGCCTGCTGCTGCCTGGCGTTCAGCCTTGGGGCCAACATGAGCTACAACCCATTTACCATCAATATACGCTTCGCCTTCGCCCTCTAACATAAAATAACCCATTGAGTCATACCACTTTTTAATAAGGGGGTCAACGTCTACCACTGCATCATACCATGCTTGAATCATATTCATTGCAAAAATCTTGTAGCGCGCTTTAACCCCGGCAGCACGACAAAGAGCAATAAATGCAGTTATTAGATGAAAACACGTACCAGTTCCTCTGCGAAACGTCTCTTCAACAGGGTTAAAAGGAAGTATTTCCAATGTCATTTTTTCTTTAACATGATGAAAAGCAGCTTTGGTAAATTCATAATCTGTTTTTTTGAAAGCACCCAAGTGGTTTGCAAGGGCAATTACTTCAGGCGCCCGTGGGTTACAATAAAGTGTAGGTCTGAGATATTTTTCATCTGAACTGCAAAATTTCATACCATCGTGATACTTTGGAATGTCGTAGGCTCGTACAGGACGAATATATTTCTCTTTCGCATGATCAATTGCCCTCAACCTTCTAAAATTACTAGGAAGAGTCGTAAGAAGCGTTTTAGTCAATGAAAGTGCTCCCCCAATCATGAGCTTGATCTGTAGTTTTTGAGGAATGTATCCCTTTTCTTTCATCTCCATTAAGCCAGTCATACTATCTCACTTTCCAACATCTTTCGACATCATTTTTCTCATTTCTTCTGCGCATCCTCTCATCTCTTGACCAACTGCTCGTGTTACCTCGGGTTCAAGCACTGGACCGGGCCTATCACAAACAGGACAATGTTCAAGGAGACGCACCTTGTCACCAGTGATTATAAAACCTGGATAGCTAAAGGTCGATCCATCAAGGTACGCGAAACGACCAGATTCGCCATAAGCCACTGGTTTGAATTCCTCATCAAGAACCATTGGATGATAATGAGAATGTGGAATGTGGAGATAATGCCCTTCCGGACACTGAACCATCCAACCATTGCCTTCTACCATTCCATAAATATCTAAACAGTGTTCTTGGTTTATTCCCAGTGTGTTCTGAACTTTTTTTCTAAAATCGGCAGTAGATGTACGCTTTGCCTCCTGAACCTTCCAACCCCCACCTGTTCCAACAGCACCTCTGCCAGAAAAGTCAAATGTTCTACCATCTGCTTCAAGTTTTTTCAGGACCATATATAAAATCCAAGGTGCACCAATTAAAGTAATCTTGCGATCTTTGTGTCTCTCATGGCGTTCAAGCCATTTGATAATATCATTTACCATTTTTTTGTACATTCGGGCCATAACAACTCTAAC
>JAYEJG010000134.1:0-8684 GCA_034660435.1 Thermoplasmatota archaeon | reverse complement strand
TTTGGTTATTAGAATAGATGTAATTTATCAAATCTATAACTCTGCAAGAATATCCCCATTCGTTGTCGTACCAAGATAACACTTTGACAAGGTTGCCTTGTTCTCCATTGACTTTTGTGCTAAGTCCATCTATTATTGCCGAATGTGGATTTCCAACAATATCTACTGAGACAAAAGGCTCATCGGTATATTGCATAATTCCTCTTAGGCTTGTTTCAGAAGCAGATTTCAATACAGAATTAATCTCCTCTGCAGTTGTGTCTTTCTTAAGAATGCATGTAAAATCGGTCAACGAACCATTTGGCGTAGGTACTCTAACTGCCATGCCATCCATCTTCCCTTTAAGTTCTGGTATCACAAGTGCTACTGCTTTTGCTGCCCCTGTCGTAGTTGGAATGATTGAAACAGCTGCAGCACGTGCCCGCCTCAAATCTTTATGTGGAAAATCAAGGATACGTTGATCTCCCGTATATGAATGGATGGTTGTCATAAATCCTCGTTCAATTCCAAATT
Source organism: Thermoplasmatota archaeon (assembly GCA_034660435.1). Lineage (GTDB taxonomy): Archaea > Thermoplasmatota > E2 > DHVEG-1 > DHVEG-1 > JAYEJG01. The sequence goes on along the minus strand of JAYEJG010000134.1, from coordinate 8,171 downwards.
TATCGTTTAAAATTTTTGCTGGGGGTGCAAGACTGTTAGTTGTACATGATGCATTCGATATTATGTTGTGCTTATCTGGATTGTATGTATTTTCGTTTACACCAAGTACAATTGTTGCATCTGGATCTTTTGCTGGGGCAGAAATTATTACTTTTTTTGCACCCGCATCTAAATGTTGTGATGCACCTTCATGTGTTCTAAATAGGCCCGTGGATTCAACAACTACATCAATATCTAAATGGCTCCATGGAAGTTTTGAAGGATTAACCCGCGAAAGGAATTTAATTGATTTATCATCTATGTCAATGCCATCATCTGTGACAGTTATATTCCCCTTGAATCGTCCATAAATTGAATCGTATTTTAAAAGGTGAGCAAGCGTCTCAGTATTACCAAGATCATTTACCGCTATAATTTCAAATTTTCCTCCGTATTGAGAATGCCCAAACGAAGCGCGAAGAACATTTCGCCCTATCCGCCCAAAACCGTTAATCGCTACTCTAATCATCCCTTCCACCTGTGGCAAATCCTATGTTTCTATATAAGCCTTCCTATGAGATATGTTTGTGCAGAATCAATGATTTCTACTGGGACAAAATCACCAATTTTTACATTTTCCTTTAAAACAACCGATTTATAGTTCTCAGCTCGCCCGATAAATGTATTATTTTTTCCTTTTTCTGTTATCAATGCATTGTAATTTTTTCCAATATGTTCTTTGTTACGATTCTCCGAAATTTTGCTACAAATTTCAGTTAGCTTCCTTGATCTTTCTTTTGCAATTTCTGTTTTTAGCCTTCCAACCATACTTTTTGCTTTTGTGTATGGCCTTGCAGAAAAACGAGTTATGTTTGTAATATCTGGTTTTACCTGCTCCAATATATCTGCTGTATGTTGAAATTGTTCATTTGTCTCAGCAGGAAAGCCAACGATGGCGTCAGTTGATAGCGTCATATAAGGAAAGACTCGTCTAAACTTCTTAACTATTTGTAAAAAGTCATCAACAACATATTTTCTATTCATTTTTCCAAGTATTGTATTGTCTCCTGACTGAACGGGTAAATGTAAAAACTTATAGATGTGATTGTTTTTGTAAGCGTCAATAACCATATCAAGATTCATTTTGGCGGTATATGGGTTCATCATCCCCACTCTTATTTTGAATTCTTTTTCTATCTTGCAAACCTTAGATAATAACTCCCCAAGATTATGCCCCGTGTCAAGCCCAAATGATCCCGTATCTTGAGAAGTTAGTTGTATTTCTTTGCAACCTTGATCAAGTGCAGATTTTAAATCATCTTTAATTTCATCTATTGGAAAACTTCTTAATTTTCCTCTTGCAATGGACGTAATACAATAAGAACAAGCGAAACAACAACCTTCAGAAATTGCAATTGGTGCAACAACGTTTTCATAATATTTCAAGAATCTTGTTTTATACTCTTGATAAAATTCAACCTTTTCCTGTTCTAAAATGTCAACTATTTGGTGAACGTTCTGTGGAGGCAAAAGTGCGGCATTTGGAACAATAGATTTAATAAGTTCTTGTTGAACCGATGCCATGCATCCTGCAACAATTATTTTTTTACCTGTTTTTTTTAACTTCCTAATCCTTGAAAGCATCCTTTGCTCTGTTGTTCCAATAACAGTGCAGGTAAGAATAATTAAAACATCAGCGTCTTCGATTTTTTCAACAATCTTGTAATTTTCCCCCTTTAAAATTCCTAAAATTAAACTAGCATCTGCTTTATTTGCTGTGCAACCGTAGCTCTCAAGATACACATTGGTCATAGTCTGATTTACAAAGAGTGTTTTGTCTATTTAATTGCTTCTTTAACTCTTTTCAAGACAAAAGCCTTATCGAGATTTGATAAAAAGTACCCTGCACGTGGTCCTTTTTCTTGTCCAAGAATTATTAAGTATATAGTTTTGAACGCATCTTTTATCTTCATTCCTTCTTTCTCAGATGCATCATAAATTGCATTGTGAATATTTTCCGGTACCCATTCGTTTGAAGATAACATATTATTCAATGTTAGCAAGAATTTTTTCTGATTTTCTTCAAGTTTTATGTTGGGGAATTCCTTTTTTACTTCAAACTTTACCATTTCTGGAGCAAAGTTTTCAAGCCAGTATCTTACGTTTTGTGTCCTTTGTTCTAGTTTTTCCTCATCTTCTTTTTTCAAATCTCTGGGAATCTGTCCGGTTCTCAAAAGAATGCTTTTTACATCATCCCAATTTTGACCAATTTGTGCAACTGTTACCAGATGCCTGTACGGAAGTTGATAAGGCATTTCTTTTAGAATCTTATAAGGCTGGGATAACTCGTAAACTTTCTTCAAATCCTTCATACCTTTGATTTCTTCTTCTTTGCCAAAATACACTCTTTCCTCCTGGTCATATTCATCAACGAGATTTAAAAGACCGAGTCCAGAGTCAAACACAATATGCTTGCCCGGCTGATTGTTCATAAGTAAAAATCTTAAAACTTCTGGTGGAGTCATACTAAGCATTTCTTCAGAGCTGAGGGCAGTTCCTTTTGAACTGTGCATTGCACCTTGTCCTTTGAGCAATATGAACTCATAGACGATTAGTGCTGGATGAGGATAGCTAAAGATTTTTTCAACAATTTCTTTTCCTGTATCCCTTGCACCGCCCACAGTTGCAAGATCTTTGCCACAAGGCTCAAATGTTACTCCTAGAAATTTCCACCTTGCTGGCCAGTCAACTCTCCATGGAAGTTTTCCAACACCGCCCTTTCTAACATCAATTTCACCTTCGTAACCACATTCACACGTGTATTCAATTGCTGGATATCCATATAGTGTGGGGATGGTAGTTGTCATTTTCTTGCAATGTTCACAGCGAACGTTGAATGGTAGCCAATTTTTTGGAAGTTTTCTTTTCGATATCCTTTCAATTATCTCCCGAATTTTGTCAGTGTTGTCAAGTGCAACTTGGATAGATTCAGCATAATCTCCATTTTTATACATGTCTGATGCCCTATGAACATGAGGTTTAACACCAATTTTTTCTAGAGAATCTAAGAAAGAAAACAAGTAGTGTTCGGCATAACTTTTATGTTTCCCGCATGGACAAGGAATATCTGATATGGGCATACCAACATATTGTTCATAAGATTTAGGAAGATAGGGGTACACCTTTCGCAGAGGATCGAAGTCATCTGCAACATAGATGAGTTCAGCATCTCCACCTTTTTCAATAAGTGCCCTATATACTGCATCAGTTGTCAGTATCTCCCTCATGTTTCCAATATGAATTGGACCTGATGGAGTAATTCCTGTTGCAAGAATATGCTTTCGATCTTCTTTTATAAGTTCTTCTGCAAAAACGTCTGCCCAATGCATTGACATATCCTCCAAAACAAAATATGCCCGTCTAAATTGCTCTGGTTCTTATTAGTGCTCGAAGCGGTACATCTCCTATTTTGTTCTGTGCCTTTTTGTTAACAAGCGCAAGACATAAAACCGTTTTTCCTTTCTCTGCTTTCGTTGCTTTTATTGCACTTTTGAAAGTTTCTCCAGTACCGACAACATCATCAACTATTACTACGTTTTTCTCCTTGACGCTTGCGTAATTCGAGGAAAAAACTCCCGATTTTTCATAGTGCGGTCTGAAAATAGCAAGCTCTATCCCTAAGATGTTTGCAATAAGAGTTGCATATGGAACTCCATTGATTGAAACGCCTACAATTGTATCAACCTCGTCACATTCCTCCAGTATTACATCTGCTAATGCTTCTGATATAGATTCTAATCTCAATGGAGTTACGCCTATTGAACGCCATCCAATTTTTATGTCACCTTCTGGCTTTTTTTCTTTACATCTACTTAGCAACCATTTTACAGTCTCTTTAGACACATTGAGTTCTTCAGCAATTTCATGTTCTGTGAGTCCATTATCTTTATATTTGAATGCTTTCTTAACAAGGATATCTATTTCCTTCATCTGGCTACACCTTGAAATATGTATATATAATCAATATAAAGATGTTTGGAAAAGCCAGCAGAATTCCTAGGAAATCAACAGTAAAGCTAAAATATAGTAATAGTATGCTGTATCTAAGAATTGCGAGTTAGTGAAATATAATGGCAAAAGAAAAAAAAGGCGAAGGTTTTCATTCTGCTGCAGGGCTTATTAGATATTTTGATGCTGAAGAAAAAACATCTTTGAAAATACCGCCATGGTTAGTTATTGGAATGTGTATTGCAACAATTGTTATCGTAACAATTGTCCATTTAGCTGTGAAACTACCAGCATAAATGCTTTAAAGCTTTTATTTTTTCAATTTCTTTTTCGTTAATTGTTTAGCTTTTTCCAAAGCCTCATCAATTTTGTCTTTATTTGGTCCACCACATTGAATCATTCTTGGCCGACCACCGCCACTGCCTCCAAGAATTTTTCCGATTTCAGGAACTATTTCTCTCAAATCTATATTTACATTTGAAGAAGCCGTTGACGTAATTTTCTTTCCATCATAAATATGTGCAACATAGCCCAGTTCCATAGTAATTGCACCTGCAATGGCTGTTGACTCATACGTGGTACGTTCTGCAATGACTTTTACATTTGTTCCAGGTATTGCCTCTGCCTTGTCTTTCAACTTTTCAATTTCATCCATGTCTACTTTTTTCTTGCCTTTCTGCATTCTTTTCCATTCTTTGAAAAGAAGGTTACATGCATCGATGAGGGTATCGGCTGTTGTCCTTACCTGCATATCTGTTTCTTTTAGAAATCGTTTTATTGTTTTGTCAACTTGTTCAATTGGTACTGAGAAAATCTTTGAAACACCTATTAGCTGTTCAGAAACATCCCCTTTTTCTTTAATCTCATAAATGGGATTTATAATCTTTGCAATTTGATCATAGAGCTTATTTTCCTCTTCTTGATGGGCATCGACCATTTTACCAGCGGCAAAGAATATTCTATTTACGCCATCCTGAATCCTCTCCGTCTTTAGGATTCTAATTTTTTCAATTTCATTGATATTATCTAGATGTGTCCCTCCACATGCCTCCACATCAATACCTGGTATATTGAGAACTCTAATTGAATTCCCTGGAGGAACTCCACCTTGATATAACCTGAAACCATATGTTTGTTCAGCACCATTGCGATCCATTATCTTTTTCTCAACAACTTGGCCTTTTTGTATTAGCTTGTTGGCCAAATCTTCAATTTCTTTTTTCTCTTTCTCAGTTATACTTTTATAATGGGCAAAATCAAAACGAGCATCATTAATTCCTAATTGCGAACCTGCTTGCCATATATGTTCACCGAGCAACATCCGGAGTGCACCGTTTAGTACATGTGTTCCTGTATGGTGCTTCATAAGTGTATATCGATGTTCCCAGTCAAGTTTACCATGGACCTTGTCGCCGACATCCAGTTTTTCATCCATTAGATGAATAATTGCCTGCCCATGTTTTTCAACATGCTTAACAGTTATTTCTCTACCATTAACAGTAAGCGTTCCTTTGTCTGCTAATTGCCCACCGCCCTCTGGATAAAAAGCAGTCTGATCAAGAATGATTTCAGTTCCATTACGGTTATCGTTTTTCCAAATAACCGTTGCATCGAATTCTCTTGTATAGTGGTTTTCATAGTATAATGGTCTGGTTTTAGGAAGATTTTGCTTCAATTCCTGCTTCGTTTCTTCTTTTTTCTCATGAGAATGAAGTTCTGCAATCATTGAATAAAAATTCTCAGGTATTTCAACGGATATGCCTTCGTTTTTTGCAATGTTTTTTACAATTTCAGGAGGCATACCATGTGTGTCATAGAGTGTAATGAATTCACTTGTACCGATGGTTTCTTTTTCTTTCAATATCTTTTTAACCAGCCCTTTCCCTCTTGATAGTGTTTCTGCATATCTTTTTGTTTCAATATCTAATATTTCATCGATTTGCTTCTTTCCATTTTTAAGGGATGGAAATTCTTTTTCAAGGAGATCCAATTGTACGTTTACTATTTCTTTCAAGGAAACATTTAGCTGAAGTTTTTCAATGAAACGAAGCGACCGCCTAATAATCAGCCGGGCCAAATATCCTGCTTTAACATTCGACGGCACAATACCATCACCCAGCATAAAAGCAAGACATTTAGAATGATCTGCAAGTGAGTAGATGCTCTGCATATCGGAAGTATTTTTAGTGCGATCTTTTAACCATTTCAACATCTTAGGAAATACCACATCATAAACTGTTGGTGTCCCTTGAGTAATCCATGCAACACGCTCCAGCCCATATCCTGTATCTACGATGTTAAGTGGGTTGTTTGTATACTTTTTCCCATCAATTGTAAACTTGCCATCGGGATCTTCTTTCATATTCATGAAGACGAGAGTGGCAATCTCCAATCCTGCAGCCAGTACTTCAAGACATGGCCCAGCATTTCCACCACCCGACCATAGCTGCTCTTTATAATTGATTGCTTCTCGAGGTATTCCTATACGTTCTACGAAATATTCATCACAAAAACGTACCGTGTCTTCTTTGAAATAAATCTCGTCAATATTTTTGTTAAACGAATGGTGCCCCATCATTTCAAAAATTGTCAGATGACGGCCACTAACACCAACATTTTCGAGGTCATTTAATCTGATGCATGGTTGCGATATAACAAGTGGATTTGCTGGTGGTGGAACCTCGCCAGATGTAACATGGGGTTGAAAATCAGCAATACTGGCAATTGTTAGGTAAATATCTGTACGCCATCTTGCTACAACCGTGCAACGTTCTCCTGTTTTCGGGTAACGTAGTCTTGAATGATTGTTTTTTTCAAAAAAGGATAGAAAACTCTCGCGAACTTCTGCAAGAGACAGAGGTTTTTTACCTAGGGGATTTCCAATAAAACCAAACTCTACACAGGGCTGGTCTCCACAAAGTTCCGCATCTTTATCTAATGTCCAGAAATATGCTCCACAAGAAGAGCATTTCTTTCTGATAAATCCACTATCATGGAAGAATTTAAGGTCGCATTCTTTTTTAAGGAACTCATCCATAGAATATCACTATATTGGACCGGAATATAACGAAGGTTTATAAATAATATCTATATCAAATGATTCAATAATGCTCGCACTATCAGTTTTAGTTCAAATTGCAGAATATCTCATTTACGTTTCTATTCCAATATTGGCAATATATGTTGGGTATTTGATAGTGACAAAAGCATTTAACTACATGGGTTTTTCATCTATCGAAGCAGTAATTATCGTATTCGGCTCTTTTATTCTTGGAGCAGGGTTTTTAGATAAATATATTGGTTTTAATATCTCAAGTATCTATCTCTTTTCATATAATAATTGGATTGTCGGCATCAATATTGGTGGTGCAATAATTCCAGTAATACTTAGCATCTATCTTATAATCAAAAGTAAATTAAGTAAGAAACATGTATTAATTAGCGTACTAATTGTGTCAATAATTACATTCTTTGTTACAAGGCCGGTTTTAAATAAAGGTATTGTATCGTCTTTCCCATATTGGCTCCTTCCTGCATTGTTTGCTAGTCTCACTTCTGTATTTTTACTAAGAAAAGATTTTTCCAAGGCAGCCCCTCTTGCTTACGTGTCTGGAACCATTGGAGTCCTAATAGGGGCAGATTTTTTACATATGCCTGAACTATTAAGTCATGAAATTGAATTGCCCATTTCTGCAATTATTGGTGGCGCAATAGTATTTGACATGGTTTTTATGATAGGCATTTTAGCAGTGCTTTTAGATGGCATAATCCTATATAAACAGAAATTAAAACAAGGTTTTTCTTAAAAATATTCATTTCTCGTTGGAAATATTTAATATACACCTTGTAATTTACCGAATACGATAGGCTAACAGTAATCGAGGTTTCAAATGAGCAAAGAAGCTGTAGGTGACATGATAAAGACTAAGGATGAATTGCAAAAGAAAGCAAACGAGCTAAAGGAAAAAAGAAACAAATTACATCAAAAATCCAAAAAAATGGCAGATGAAAGAGATCAGTTGAACTCTAAAGTTAGAGAGATGCGAAACGATATTAACGAACATAGAAGAACTAGATACGAATTAAATGAAAGAGTCAGACATGCAAAAGAGCAGAGAAACGACTTTAATAAAGGTCACAACGAAATAAAAAGGAAAATTGAACAGTTAGAAAGAGCAAGCTCT
>JAYEJG010000133.1:0-8797 GCA_034660435.1 Thermoplasmatota archaeon | reverse complement strand
ATGATCTTGCCATCCACGTGAGAAAATGACGCTCTTGCAATAGCCATTGGGATTCTTCTCAGATAATCTGCCATTCTGAGATCCCTTCTCAATGTTGTATTTTGATGTTCTTCAACAATTTCATTCATTTCATCGATATATTTCTCAATAGTTTTATCTGTCGCAGTGATTTCTGGATCAAAAGTTCTTGCAAGTTTTATCCACTGATCATAGTATTCCTTTTTTCCTTTGACTTCCCCTCCGCCATAAAACTTCTTTTTGAACAGAGTTGCTCTTTCACTCTTGCTTATATTTTGAACCCTTACAACAAGAGCGCATCTGCTCATAAGAAGGGGTGAAAGTCCTATGTCCCTCATGGAATCCTTTGTAAATACCTTGGTCTTTGGGTTTGCAAATGCTATCATTATGAATTGGCTTTTGATATTCTGATGAAGCTTTGCTGAATGCACACTACATTTACCATTGGAAAGCAATTCATAGCAATATTCAATATCATCTTTAGGAATCTTGTCAAATTCATCAATAAGAACCACTTTATTGTGCGAATGTGGTAAAACTCCAAGATCCCCTGTTCCAAGATTACATACAAGACCCGACCTTGTGGTATTTGCACCAATGTTTGTAACTCCCAAGAAATCATCATTTATGATTTCTTTTGCCATTGTTTTGCTGCTTCCTGGCTCACCCATAATTAAAGAGTGAACTGGTTCTTCAAAAGTAGAAAAAAGGCTTGTTGCAATTACCTTTTTCATTATTTCGTTTCCATGTATTTCCTGAAAAATATTCTCCCAGAAACCCTCAAAACCTCTTTCCTTTGCAAATTCTGTTAATTCATTATCTGGCAGAAATATTCCTGTTTTTTCACGTTCTTCTTGCCTTTTTGCTTCAAGAATTTCACCTAAAGATTCTGCATTTATTATTACCTTGTCAAAAGCATTTGACCTTCTTGATAATTTAAGTATCTTTCCTTCCTGCTTCAATGCAGAGTTTCCAAATCCCGAGGATTGAACTTCTAGAACATTTAAAATGGAATTAACAACTGCCCTGCTAGTTCTTTTAACATCTACTTCAATTAAATCCTCGTCAATAATTCGTACGTTCTGAATATTTTTGTTTGCGAGGATATTTCTTGCCCTTTGGATTAATACGTTACTTTTGCTGTTTCCTAGGCCAAGCGAGGAAACCGAAGAAAGTGATATTTGCTCCAGCCTTGTAATCCCCATGCTCTCTAGTTTTTTCCTGTCAGAATGTATTACTCCAAGTATACTTAGATCGTCTTCCATAATTTGCACTTCTGAGGCAGAATGAACATCTATTGTAAAAACTTTGGGTAGAAAGGAAGAAAAATAATTCACATTAAACAATAAACTAAAAAGTAAAAAACTTCAATATCTTAACTGTGTGACTCGAAAAGTAAAAATATGATTTCTTATCCTATAATATTTCATAGAGTACATTTCCTTCAGAATCTCTTACAACATATGTTCCATTTTCCTCGTCAAAGTCCACTGTGCAGTAAGAACCATCTGAACCAAAAACAACTCCATTTGTTGCATCAAAGGTAACTTCCCCTGTTTTTTGATTCAATAGAGTATAATCTTTCCAATCCCTTACCATTCCTGCACAAGTTCTGTATTCCTCTCGCTCGCCTTGTGGGATCCCAGGCCCTTTTGCCCGTTTATCCCAGCGATTCAAAAGAAGTTCTAATTCCTGAATTGTTAAAATTTTACAGATTTTATCGAGCCAATACCTTAGTTTGCTTCCCCTGGCATTTTTATGTGAAAGCCCTCCAGATTTGGATTCTTCAACAAACGAATGCCATTTCAGTTGCTCTATTCTTCTCCGTTGTTGTCTTAGACTATCCTGCTGCTTTTTCTTTACCGCAGCACATACCTTACATCTTTTTGCATTATGATGTAGATTAGAGATATTTCTTCCACAGTCAATGCATCTCCTGATTTCCTTTTCTTTTGTGCTGTTGGGCATTACTGTTTTCCTCTTGTTTTTACCTAGTGTTTTATTCACAATATGAACTCACTATTTTACAGTATCCTGGTTTTCACCCATAAAAGTTTCTGTATGATCAACACTCCCAAAAATAGGATTGAAACAGATAATTTTGTTTCATAAAAAATTGGGCACAGGATACTTACTGGAAGAAAATGGAAATCTGTAGAACAATTTAATAAATTTGTCTTATTTTTGTCTAAAGATTAACAATGGAATCAACGAGACTGCAAGTCCTACAAGTACAGCATATTCTGAAAATACAGCAAATTCAAGCCACACAAAGGAGATTGCACCACCACAAACAAGACTCCAAAAAGCACCTTTTGAAGTTACTTTCGTTTTTTCTTTATAAAATCCAAAAATTATGGGAAGTGTAAGACCTGCAGTAAATATGGTATATGCAAGTTGCAGGGTGTTAAGAATCCCATTATTTCCAATATGGTTTTCATAAATTGCAAGGAAAAGCGCTAAAATAGCAACTAGCATAATTCCTGCCCGTGAAATATTCACATTTTTACCTTTTATAACATCAACACTAAGAATTGTCCCGGCAGATAGAAGACACGAATCTGCAGATGAAAGCATAACAGAAACAAATGCCGCAAGAACAAAGCCAGCAAGTATTGGTGAAAGGCCGGCAATAGCTGTAGGAATGGCAAGAGCAGATTTTGGAAGACCAGGATATAACACAACAGCAGAAATTGCTATTATTCCAATGGCTATTGCAAAAACAAATTTGAAAATTCCAGAAAATAATGCTCCTTTCTTTGCTACTTTTTCATCTTTTGCAGATAAAATTTTGGAATATATATCTGGACCAACAATATGCGGCATGAACATCATAAAAAATATTGATGCTGCAGCAAAAATACCAACATTATTGTTTATAGGAAAATCAAGTAAATTCGTTGAAATCTGATCAATCGAAGGTAAAGCTTTGAACAATAGAAGTGGAGCAGCAATAACACAAATTCCTACCACCATTACAAGAAATTGAATGATATCTGTATAAATAACAGCATATTGTCCACCAATTATAGTATAAGCAACAAATACAATTGTTATTACTATGAGGAGAACTTCATATTCAATCGGCAAAATAACATAAAGGATTAAACTGCATGCCTGAATAAGAAGAGAAACCCATGCAATCTCGGTAATAATAATGAGAATTGAAGAGGTAAACCTTACTCTTTCATCAAAAAACTTTCCTGCGATATCGGGCAACGTGAAAAGTCCAGTTTTTCTAACCTTACCTGCAAGAAAAAAACCGAGAACGATGAGACCTAATGCCCCCCCGATGTCATACCACATACCTGGGAGCCCATCAGCATATATCCTCGCCCCTGCAGCAATTGTAGCAGATCCGCCCACTGCAGTCACAGTAAGTGTGGCCATCAATCCAAATGTTCCAATACTTCGATCTGCGAGAAAGAAGCCTTTAGATGTTTTTGCCCTCTTTGATGAATAAATCCCAATAGATATTAAAATAATAAGATATGAAGCTAGTATTCCAAGTATTAAAGCATTTTCCATTGTGCCCCCTCCATTAAAGCCTCAACTACATATTTTTCAACATTCACATCCAATTTATTCCCAGTCGTGCTCCTTTAGAGACATAAAAAGGAAGATATGGCTTTTAAGCCATTTTATTTTCTTAGTTCACGTCTTATGATCTTACCAGATATCGTCTTTGGCAATTCAGCCATATATTCGATTACTCTTGGATATTTATAAGGTGCCGTCACTTTCTTGACGTATTCTTGTAATTCTTTTGTCAATTCATCAGAACCAGTATACCCCTTTGCAAGAACTACTGCAGCCTTAACAACAATTCCTCTCACACCCTTTGGATCTGGCGCGCCTACTACCGCACATTCAGCAACTGCATCGTGTTCGAGAAGTGCTGATTCTACTTCAAAAGGCCCAATACGATACCCTGAAGATTTAATCACATCATCATCACGACCGACAAACCAGATGTACCCATCTTCATCACGATATGCTTGATCTCCTGTAAAGTAATAATCTCCCCTAAATGCCTTTTTCATAATATCTTCATCCTTCCAATATTCTTCGAAAAGACCAGGGGGTCGCTCGTCACCAAGGTAAATGGCAATGTTGCCGGTCTCATTTGGTCTCATCTCATTTCCGTCATTGTCAACAATTCTCACATCATGACCAGGAGATGGTTTTCCAACAGAGCCATATTTTATTGGCATATTTGGAAAATTTGACAGAACACAAACAGTCTCAGTCTGGCCAAAGAAATCATATATCTCAAGACCAAACGTTTCTTTCCAAACTCGGATAACTTCAGGATTCAATGGTTCCCCTGCACTCATGGAATGCCTGAGTTTTAAGTTATATTTTGTAAGATCTTGTTGAATCAGTAGTCTATAGACAGTTGGTGGTGCACAAAATGTTGTAACTCCATATTTTTCCATTGATCTAAGCATGAAATCTGCGTCAAATCTACCAGGTGTTTCTGCCTGCAATATTGTAGCTCCAACAATCATTTGTCCAAATAATTTCCCCCATGCGGCTTTCGCCCAACCAGTTTCAGAAACTGTGAGATGAAGGTCTTTATCTGTCAAATTCTGGCAGAATCTTGCAGTAACTTCGTGACCAAGTGGATATTTATGCGTGTGCAAAACCATCTTTGGGTGACCAGTTGTACCAGATGTAAAATAGATGAGCATCGGATCATCAGTACTTGTCTTTTCCACATCTCCTCGATCAAGCTCACTGGATGATTTTTCCATCTCTTCTTCAAAGTTAAGCCATCCTTCTTTTTTATCTCTTACAAGCATAAAGTGCTTTAGCGATGGGCACTTGTCTTTTATCTCCTCAATTATCTGTGCATGATTGACATCTGTTATGACCGCACATGCTTCTGCACGATTTATCCTATACTCTACGTCTTTCGCAGTCAAAAGAACAGTACCGGGCATTGGAACAACGCCAAGCTTAAACATGCCTATGAGCACCTCATACCACTCAGGAATGCTTTGGAGAACTACTAGAACTCGATCACCCTTGTTTACACCCATCTTTCTTAAGGCATTTGTAAATTTGTTGGATTTTGTCTTAAGATCATAAAAGGTATGATGCGTGGCATTTTTCCCATCTTCATGTATTGATATTAGTGCCAGTTTTGTTCTATCTTCTGCCCTTTTATCAACAACGTCAAATCCAAAGTTATAATACTTTGGAATGTTCCATGTCCAGCTTTTGTACATCTCTTCATATCCTTCTTTAACGTTTTTTTGCTTTGGCATTGTTTTCCTCCTGCAAATTGTTTTTAAAGATCAAATCGCCCTGTTATATTTATCATCTCAATTTGGAGGCATGGGCCTTAATTTTACGGAAATTTGCACATCTGAGACACCATCGGAAAGATGATCTCGCCAGCTCCATAAATCTTAATTGCCTCCCTTTTTGCCCTATGTCAGTATTTGGAGCAAACAATTATGTCATAGATATCCCTTTTGTAAATTTTACGCTTTTATTTCCAATTTGCATTATCCTAAAATTACTTTTTTCTGTAAATAGAATAGGTTGACAGGGATTTGCAATAAACATAAAGCAAAATAAAATATATCTATTGGATATTAACATTTGAGAGGAGAAAGGACATAGTTATGAGGCATTCATTAAAAGTAGGAGTTAGCTTTGGCCTAACTTCAGGCATAATCACAACACTTGGTTTGATGGTTGGATTAACCTCTGGAACAAATTCAAAACTAGTTGTTATTGGCGGTATATTGACTATAGCTATAGCAGATTCACTCTCAGACGCAATGGGAATTCATATCTCTGAAGAATCTGAGAACAGACATACACCTAGAGAAATCTGGGAATCAACACTTTCTACCCTTTGTTGCAAGTTTTTTATTGCCTCATCATTTATTATTCCGGTTTTGTTCTTAGAACTCACACTTGCAGTTATTGTTAGTATTGTTTGGGGGTTGTCTTTGTTAAGTGTTTTTAGCTATAGTATTGCTAAAAATCAAAAAAATACATCTTGGCATATTATTGCTGAACACTTAATTATTGCAGTTATTGTAATTATTGCAGCGTATTATACAGGACATCTGATATCACTAACGTTCGGATAAACATGGCATATCACTAATCATGTAATGCAGAACAAACCAGCCATGATAAGATAGTTTACTGCATGAGAATTGGTGTTTTAACGCTTCTTATGGTTTTTGTTTGCACATCCTAACAAAATTCTTCCAGTTTTGCTGGAATAGATTTTAATCGTTTATTGGCAGCATTAACATAATCTTCGTTTATCTCGCAACCAATGAAATTTCTATTGAGCTTTTTACTTACAAATGCAGTTGAACCGCTTCCCATAAATGGATCAAAAACAACATCCCCTTCGTTGCTTGTCGAACGAATAACTCGATCTAAAAGCCATTCTGGTTTCTGTGTCGAGTGAACTTTTTTCCCACCGGCAGTCTTTCCTTTTGGCCATATACTTCTCATTTGGGTTCCCCCATTCAATTTTTTCATTTCTTCGTAGTTGAAGGTATTACCCTTCCCCTTTCTAGCCCATATAAAATTCTCATGATCTGCAACAAATCTAGTACAAGACATATTGGGCGTCGCATCAAGCTTATGCCAAAGAACTTCATTTAAGATTTCAAAATCAAGCCTACTTTGCATCAGATATCCAACAAGATAAATATTATGATAGGTTCCTGCAACCCAGATGGCACCATTTGGCTTTAAAATTCTTTTGCATTCTTTTAGCCAAGAGTAGGTAAAATTCTCAAAATCTTCTGGAAACATAAAAGTATCCCAATCTCCCTTATTGGTATAAAGATCTTTTCCTTTTGATTTCACAAACTTCATCTTGAAATTACTTTTACTTAGATTATATGGGGGATCTGCAAATATGAGATTTACTGATTCATCAGAAATTTTATTCATAAATTCGATACAATTTTCATTATAAATCTTGTTTATTTTGAGACGTTTATTCTTGAAAATTTCCTTTACCATCAATTCATTTTTCATAATAAACACCCAGAACATTTTTACCAAAGTTTCCTCGATTATGTTTTTCTACAAAAATAAAAGCATTTTTTAATTCATCTTTACAAGAACGCATTTCTATCATTTTTTCACTTGTTGTAATCCAACAGCATTTCAGGATGCTCGGTGTGAATAGGAATCAACTCCTCAGGATTGATTCTTCGGATCATATCCTTTATTTCATCACCAGATGCGTGTCCTGAAGCATGAGCACCATATTTTGTTATGCCAAAATGTTCAAGCCACTCATCCTTTCTTTTTTCATCAATTTCCATATCATCACTAAACGGCTCACAAGAAGATTTAATCCAAATAGCATTCTCTGGCTTAATATCAATAAGAGCACTTATCTCCCAAAGATTCATAGATACAGCATATTTACTGGGATTTTTCTTGAGCTTTTTATAGGTAATGGCATTTTTCCTAGCAACGGTTCCTTTTCCCCAAACAAGCTCTTGCTCCCATTTTTTGTATTCTTTTTTTGGATGAAACTCTTCAACGATTTCATCAATATCTTTTCTAGGGCTGTTAATAAGGCCCCATTCCCTTGAGGGTAACAGGATTTTTACATCATCCAATCTAAAAGGACAATATTCTCCAAGAGACTTAATCAAATACGCAAGCTTCAAGGTTACAACAAATTCTCTATTATTTTCTCTAGATGCCGTATAAATCGACATTGTTCGATCCAAGTCTCTGATGGGATGCTCGACAAAAACAAGACCTTTTGCTTTTTGCATCAACTTGCTAATTGTCTTTTTCACTTTTTGTTCACTATCTTTTTCAGTTTTATCTATTCTAGTACCTTCTGAAAGCATCCACTTTGGTTTGATACTTGCTGCTTTTTCGACGAATCTTTTACTTTTTTCACCATGATAGCCATGGAAACGTATATCCCCTGTATATACAAGGTTCCCTTCATCAGTGTAAACAATACATCCAGATGCACCCGGTAAAGAATGATCCGTAGGTAACATCTCAAGTTTGATATCCTTGATTTTAACGGGTTTCTCTGGTTCTAAAAAAACAAAATTTCTATCATAAATGTGGTCAATGTTTCTGCGCGTTACCTTGCTAAGTTTATCCTGCTTATTTCTATAGAAAGAAAAAGAATCACACATTGTAGTAAGTTCAGAAAAAGCGTTTATTCCAGTTTCACCCACGACTTTTAGAATGATATAGGTCTCCTTTGTACAAAAGATAGGTATATCTTTCCTAAGAAAATGAATGTACTGTGCATGATCTGCATGAGCATGAGAAAGAAAAACACCATCAACACTTCGTTCTTCGGGAGGCCTGCCCATATGTTTCAAATAATCCTGTCGATAAATGCCTGTAATATCTGGAAGAAGACCCAATTCAAAGAAATCTTTCATTGCAACACTTTTGCGAGGGTTCAGAAACTCGGAAAAATAGGTCATTGTTTTTTTAAAGCTCATCCCGAAATCAAGCAATATTCTCGTTTTTTTATAATCTATAAGTATTTTGTTTCCACCAATTTCATTAACCCCGCCGAGACACTCTATCTTCATACTAGTGCTTCCAACATTGATAAAATTTTTACTTAAGGTTTTCCTTACTATGAACAATAACCACTATTGTTTTTTCTTATCCTTCTTCATTTTTCTTCCCTACATTTACCGTGTTATAATATGTTGTATAGATAATTATCTTTGTCAATAATAAAGATTTGACCCCAAAACAACCACAAGTTCAGTGAAATATGCTAAGCTCA
>JAYEJG010000132.1:0-9195 GCA_034660435.1 Thermoplasmatota archaeon | reverse complement strand
TTCTTTCTAATCTTATCAAGCGCATCTAAAAATTCAGTATTTTTAAAATCGAATTTCTTCTTTTGTGACTTTTTTCGCTTCTCTTCTATCCTTTTAGTTGGCTGCAAATCAATTTTTCTGCTGTTTTTTACAATGCCAATGTCTCCAATGTTTCTTCCATTTACAAAGTGCGGTTTCGACTCAACTTCTAAAGAAACTTCGTCTCCGTCTTTATCAATTACATCCAATGTGTATATTGGCGTTGCCTTACCTATTAATCGAGAAACCCGTCTGTGCATCTCTCTTTTTCTTCCGTTTTCTGTCAAAAATCCTGCTTCGTTGACCGGCATCCCAAGGATTTTATTTTTAAAAATTCCAAATTTCTCACAAAAGGCATTGTTTATATCTAAAAAGCGTCCTTTCTTATCTATTATAAAGACAGGGTTTGAACTATCCATATATAATGACGCATCAGTAACATTTTCAGTTCTGTCTTTTTCTATTTTATCAGAACCATCTGACATATAATTTTACCTCACCTCAGCCATAGTGGATTGTTATGGTGATATTATCCTCCATATAATTGATAACTATGTTTAATGCATTAGAAGGATATTAACTTTCTTTAATTTTTTGTATGAATAAACGCCTCAGAAATTATATTGCATCTTTTTGCATGAGTTTTTCCACAGCGTTTTTTAAATCACATTTCCAATTTTATTTCTACATCCTTTATTCTCTCTATGCCTTTAAGAGATTTCAACATCCCTAAAACTGTGTTTTTGATAATTTCGGATGGAAATTCGCTTAAAGCGATTTCTTTCCCATTTACTTTTATACTGATCTTTTCCATATCTTTTCTTCCTGAAACATTATTTTTTATTAGGTTAATAAGTTTTTCAAAATCATTGTCATATGTCAAAATTGTATTTTCCCTTAAAGAGATATCTCCAATTCTTATCTTGGGAATTTTTTTGTCGTTTGCTCCCTCGACAAAAATTAAATCAAATTCCCCAGGGGCATTTATAATCTTAAGAATCTCGTCTAGAGTTTTGTTTTTCTTTAAGATGATGCATGTTTCATTTTTTGATTTCAATGAAACAAGATCTGCGCCCGCTTCTGCATGTCTAAAAGTATCTTTGCCCTTCTGATCGATTGAGATGAGTTTGTCTGAAATTTTTACAGTTGCTATTGAGATTTCATCATCAATTAACTTTTTTATTAACTTTTCAAGAAGAGTTGTTTTCCCTGAATTCGATTTTCCATAAAAGCCAAGGACAAATGGGTTTTTCATAGTAGGAAAAGAGATATGTTTTGCATATGTAAATTTTTAGTTGCACATAAATCCAAACTTATAGAAACTCAAATAATAACAAAAACATTACACTTTTGTTAATGATTGGCAAGTCATACGTTGCACTTTTCGTTTCAATTATATCTGTTTCGTTTGCAGCAATATTTATTGTATCGTGTACAGCGCCTGCGCTTTCAATTGCTTTTTACAGACTTTTGTTTACCGTACTTTTAGTTTTACCTTTTGTAATAATCCATAAAAAAACAAGAGTTGAACTCATAAATCTGCCTTATAAAAGCCTTATTATAATGGCAATTATTGGATTAATTCTTGCTGCACACTTTGCATTATGGATTAAGTCCTTAGAACTTACATCTATTGCAAGTTCGGTTATTCTTGTAACAGCCCATCCAATCCTAGTTGGCCCCATATCACATTATTTATTCAAAGAAAAGCTCTCGATTATAAATATTATCGGAATTACAGCATCAATTTTTGGAGTTGCAGTACTTGTTTTTGGAAATTATGGTTTCGAATTTCAAGGAATTGGTGCACTTGAGGGAAACATTCTTGCAATACTTGGTGGAGCCGCCGCAGGTCTTTACATTCTCGGAGGAAGAAAATTAAGAAAAGAAGTTTCTGTCGCATCATATGCTTTTGTTGTATATTCCGTTGCAACAGTAGTTTTACTTGTTTTGTGTTTATTTTTCAATGCCCCAATTTACAACTTAAGCATTCAGGATTATCAAATTATATTTTTAATGGCAGTTGTATCTGGAATTCTCGGTCACACTTTATACAATTGGTCTTTGGGATACGTAAGGGCTTCCGTCGCGTCTGTATTTTTGCTTGGGGAACCTTTAGGTTCAACTCTTCTGGCAATTGCAATTCCTTGGATAAACCAACTCCCTTCAAAATACACAGTTCTAGGGGGAATAATCATACTCCTTGGAATATATTTGACATCAAGAAAACAAAAAGAGTCGAGTTTTCGCAACATTTAAAAATAGATTTTTGCTTCAGGCTGGCCAGAGGTGTATAAGATGGATCAAAAAAAACTAATTACAATTACGCTTGCGATAGTAATTTGTATTGCTGCAATTGTTGTATTATATGTAAACTTACCACAAGATCAAAACACAAATGATGACAATACCAACGAAGAACCTGTAGTATTACTTACTGTTACATATGGTGATGAGCAAAGCGAATATACCTTGGAGGAACTGGAAGATTTTTCATCAACAACTGGATTTGGGAGATACATTAAATCAAAAGCACTAAAACAAGGAACTGTAATAATTGAGCCAGACTTAAATGGGCCGGCATGGGAATTTACTGGGGTTGAAATATCGACACTTGTAGATCAATTTGAAAATTTACCGGATAATTATAACATAACAGTAACCGCAAGTGATGACTGGACGAGCGGGTATACAAAAGACAACGTTACAGGGACCATAGATATTTACAATGGAACGGGAAAGGTTACAGCAACCTCTGGCGCTACAATGATTCTTGCATACAAGGAAGACGGCTCGTATTATTCAGAAATTGATCCAGATAACGAAGTAGGCCCCTTACGAATTGCATTTGTAGGGGAAGATGTAATAACACTATCGAGCCTGTGGTCAAAAATGGTTGTATCAATCGAAGTTGTCGAACTTTAAACAACCACAACCTTTTTTCGTTCTTTCTCTATTTATATGTTAATAAATGAGAGATATAAAGGAACTTGTAGATAACATTAAAAAATATAAAAATACAACAGTTCAATTAAACTTCAATAGCAAAAAAAATACAGTTTCATATGTAACGATCTGCGAAAAACCTCGCGTACTGAAATGGTTTGTTCCAGGTTTAAAAAACAATATGAAAAATGAGTATAATGTTCTAAATGAGGCATCGGGTAAACTCAACATTCCATCTGTTTATGAGTTGGATGGGAAAAATAACGTTCTTGTTTTAAGTTACATTCTTGGAGAAAATTTATGTGATCTAATAAATAATGAAAATACAACATTTGCTGAAAAACAAAGACTTGTAGTACTTCTTGCTGACTGGTTTTTGAAGTTTCATTCGTTTTTTAAGACTGGTGATGGCTTTAGAATACGAGGAGATCCAATCTTAAGAAATTTTGTTTTTAATGATAGAATATGGGGAGTTGACTTTGAGGAATCAAGGACGGGTAGCCCAGTTGAAGATATTGCAGGAATGTGCGCCTCGATTCTTACAACTGATCCGATGTTTACAAAAGAAAAGTTTCAACTCTGTAAAAAATTTATAGATGCATATGTCAAAAAAGCACCTGGAAGGATATTGAATATCAATAGTGAAATTGCATATGCATTACTTGAAAAAATTCAATGGAGACCAGACGACGAAGAAATTTTGAGGAAGTATAGTAAAGAAATAAGGAAAAATGGTTTAAGGTGAAATAACCTGAAATTCGAATTTAAAACAAAAGCATATTAATTCGTCCGTCGAATTTGGCAAAAATAATTAAATACAGGCTTCTATTCAGTTATGTGAGGGAAGACATGGTTGGGAATGAATCGATTGAAAAATTGGTTGATCGTTTGGTTAATAAATTTGAAAAAGAAACAGTAGCGGATACCCCTCAGATTAAAAATGAACAACAATTACCATTTCGTTATCTGACAGATAACGATGAAATTAAGAGCGTTTTAACTAGCAAAGTTAAAACAATAATAAATGTCCCAGAAGAAGCAAAAATGGTGGATGGGACAAATGTTTTATCTGGTTTAGGGGATACTACGACAATAGAACGTGTTATACAGAAACATATACAAACAAGAAAG
The DNA here is from genome assembly GCA_034660435.1 of Thermoplasmatota archaeon. GTDB lineage: Archaea > Thermoplasmatota > E2 > DHVEG-1 > DHVEG-1 > JAYEJG01. The sequence continues at coordinate 5,100 of JAYEJG010000132.1, read as the reverse complement.
TTTGAAAATAAATAATCTATGTAGACAACTAAAATACTGTCATAATTTTTAAATAGATAAGACCATATCCGTGCACCGATGTTACCGGGGAAGGAAAAGCTCATACCGCTTCTTGCAATGACCGTTCTTATAGTTGGAGCATTTTCATCAGTATACGTTCATGCAACGCAAATTGAAGAAGCGTCAGATGGAAATATAATAACAATAAATGACCAACTTTATTCAATTGACGATCTTTTTTCAAAAATTAAACAAAAAACAATTGAAACAGATGATGGAAAAAAACAAGGAATTGCACTTGATGAACTGATAATTTATACCGGAGTAGGCTGTCCAACTTGTCATGAATATAAGATTGTGGCAAAAGACAAATATCAGCAAACAGTCACCTGGAAAGATATGCAAATGGGAGTTTTAACAAACGATAATAGAGTTTTCTTTCCAAATTTGGCTCATGCATTTTGGATTTATGATGTAGTAGAAATCAAGGTGAATTAAAAATGAATAATAAAACAAAGCTATTTGCAGGAATTTTAGTATTTGGGTCCTTGTGGGGTTTTTCAGAATGCATCATAGGGCCAAAGATATCTGATGCAGGTCTGCCCAGTGGAGTGATAATGACTGGCCTTTTTGCCATGATATTTCTTACAATGAGTAGGATGCTTTATCGTGAGAGAGGAATGCAAATCGGAATGGGGCTTACTGCAGGAGCGCTTCGGCTCTTTAACCCATTTGGAGGATGTCACGTTTGCTCTGCACTTGCAATTATGGCAGAAGGTATGATATTTGAACTCATATGGACGTATGCAACAGATTTAGATTTAAAAAATCTAGAGTCACTTACAATGAAAACCAGCCTCGGCATCTTTACAGCATATTGTGTTTATGTTGGAGGATATATGATTACACAAATCTTGACGCCGTTGTCATATGGAAAATTCTACTTTGAGAATCTACTGGCACTTACGCCACAAATATTTGCGTCAGGGCTTTTGGTTGCACTTATTGGAGGAATTACAATTCCTGCAGTGCTTTCAATAAGAAAAATTGATTTGACAATAAAAGACGCTTTGTACTATCCAGCAACTCTAGGAATTTCTGTACTTTGCTGGTTAATTGTTGTTGGCAATTATCTAATGCTAGCCTAGGGGAAAAGATACTATGGAGAAACCAAAAACAGTAAAAATTTTAAAATTTCACGCTGAAAAATGCAATGGTTGTCTTGAGTGTGAAAAGGCTTGTTCCAAGGTCCAATTTAAAACAGAAAATGGTGGCAAGCAGTCAGCGATTCACATAATTAAAAAAGGCAGTTCTTACGAAATGGACGTTTGTAACCAATGTGGTCTTTGTATTGATATATGTCCCGTTGGTGCAATAACGCGAAAGAAAACAGGTGTTGTAATACTTGATAAAAATACATGTGTTGGCTGTCAAGCATGTGTTGGTTTCTGTCCAAGCGGCACAATGAGAAAATCAGACATAAGGGTGGAGCCATTCAAATGTATTTCATGTGGTGCATGTGTTCGTGCATGTCCTGAAAACGCACTTGAACTTGTTGAAGTAAATATTGAGGACGTTCGAGAAGTGGTTTACCACAAACAGGGAGCTTAAAAAATGGTAGAAGGTCAGATTTCAATCGATGAATATAAAACGGGGAATACTGCACACAAGTGGGATATTAACAAAATGAAATCAAAGCATAAAGTTGTTGCAGAATATACTTATAAAAAAGGAGAAGTGCAAAAGGGATTTGCAAATCGAACGCTTTACGTTAATCTAACTTCTGGTGAAATCAAAGAGAAAAAAGTAACTGAAGACATGAAAAAGAAGTTTACCGGTGGTCGGGGTTTTGGATTAAAATTATTATGGGATTCAATTAAACCAACAACGCGATGGGACAGTGAAGAAAACGAACTGATAATTACAACAGGCCCTCTTTGTGGTGTAACCCAGTATCCGGGATCAGGTAAATCGCTTTGTCTAACAATTTCACCGTCAACAGATATTATTTGTGATAGCAACGTTGGAGGTTACTTTGGGCCTTACTTAAAATTTGCAGGGTTTGATGCACTTGAAATACAGGGAAAGGCAAAGGAAGACATTGTAATTGTTGTAGATGGTGAAAAAGGAAAAATAACCATTGAAACTGCTCCTCTTGAAGAAACAAACTCTCATCTGGTTAATGAACAGCTTACTTTCATGTATGCTTCAGAAAATACTGGGAAATCTAGGCAGAAAGTTTCTATCGTTTCTGCAGGAACAGCAGCTGAACACAGCTTTTGGGGTTGTCTTAATTTCTCTTTCTGGGACATACGCCGAAAAGTTGCACGTATGAAACAGGCAGGAAGAGGCGGACTTGGAACAGTTCTACGTGATAAAAAAATAAAAGCGATAGTTGCAAAAGTTGAGAAAATTGATGGTACTTCAAACAATCCTGTGGATTCTATAACACTTGCAAAAGTTGGTACGAAAATACATGGAGAGATAAGAGATCTTGACCGTTATCAATGTAATATGAGAACCGTTGGAACTGTTCATCTTGCTGAAATTATGAATGACTATGATCTCTTTCCAACAGAAAACTATAGATTTGGTTGTTTTCCAAAAGCATCAAAGATTTTTTCATCGGAGTTTTACAAGCTCTTCACAAAAATCATTCCCGACGGATGTTGGCATGGGTGCACTATGGCATGTGCAAAAACAGTTGATGGATTTACTGTTATGACTGGGCCATACGAAGGACAAAAAGTCACAGTTGATGGACCCGAATATGAAACAGTTGGTTGCGGAGCAAATATGAGCATCTGGGATCCACTTTGGATTCTTGAGTTCAACTTTTACTGTGATACCTACGGCATTGATACGATATCAACAGGTACTGCAATTGCATTTTACATGGAAATGTATGAATATGGTATTTTGAACAAAGAAAGATGTGATGGACTTGAACTTTGCTTTGGAAATGCTAATGCTACACTTGAACTAATGCACAGAATATCTGAAGGTGATAAAGGGGAATTTATAAAAATTGCAGGTAAAGGGATACGACGAGTGAAAGACTGGCTTATCAAAAAAGGTTGGGGCGACCCACAACTCATTAATGATTGCGGCATGGAAAGCAAAGGACTAGAATACTCTGAATATGTAACAAAAGAGTCGCTTGCTATGCAGGCTGGTTACGGCCTTACACTTAAAGGACCGCAGCATGATGAAGCATGGCTTATTTTTATGGATATGGTGAATAACCAAATACCAACATTTGGAGATAAAGCAGAAGCACTTCACTATTTTCCGATGTGGAGGACATGGTTTGGACTTAACGGTCTTTGTAAACTACCATGGAATGATGTAGAACCGGCAAATAATGCAGAAACGGATGATCCTGCAAAAGTTCCCGGGCACGTGCAAAACTATGTGGAATTTCAAAATGCAGTTACTGGTTGGGACATTGATAAAGAAGAGTTAATACTTCAAAGCGAACGATGTTATAATTGGCAAAGAGCAATGAATGTGTGGCTCGGTAGGGGAAGAAGAAAAGATGATTGGATTCCATATCGTTCAATGGGACCTGTAACAGAAATGGAATACATTTCAAGGAAAGATAGATACGATAAACAACTTGTAGAAAAACTAGGCATGTCTAAAGACAAAGTAGAAGAGATGAGTGTTTCTGAGAAACTGGAAACAATCTATAATTACCGTCAAGATCAGTATCAAAAACTTGCAGATGCCGTATATCATCGTAGAGGATGGACACCAAATGGGATTCCTACACCTCAGAAAATGAAACAGCTTGGAATGGGTGATTCAAAGATGCTTAAGATGCTTCAACAAAAAATTGATGAAGATGAAAAAGCAGGACTCAATGAGTGGGGTGGCCGATATGATACGAATGAAAAACCACCAAGTACTGACCCACGGTATTGGGAGAAATGGTAAATTTTTATGAATGTTGAAAAAGCAAAAAAAATAAGAACGAAACTTAAAGAATCCAGTGTGGGAATAGCTGGTGCTGGAGGGCTAGGCTCAAACGCTGCGGTTGCTTTAGCACGAGCAGGAATTGGGCGACTTGTAATTGTTGATTTTGACAGCGTAGAAGAAAGCAATCTAAATCGTCAATATTATTTTCGAGATCAAATCGGAGCGGTAAAAGTTGAAGCCATTAAAGAGAATATCCGCAGAATAAATCCATGGATGAAAGTTGATATCGTTAATCAGAAACTTGTAAAAGGCAAAATGGAAAAGCCGTTCCATGATGTAGATGTCATAATTGAAGCACTTGATAACGCAGAAACAAAAACACAGTTTATCGAGGAAATACTTTTAAAACTCCCAGATAAATCGGTCGTCGCTGCATCTGGTATTGCAGGATATGGCCATTCTGACAGGGTTAACACAAAACATCTTGGAAATCTGCATATTTGTTATGATGAGCATGCAAAAGATAGTGAAGAGGATGTTCTAATGGCACCTAGAGTTGCACTTATGGCAAACTGGGAAGCAAATCTGGCACTCGAGATAATACTAGGTGAAGATAGTGATTGAAGTAAATGGGCGAGACGTCAAATATGTTGAAAGTGAAACGGTTAAACAATTACTTAAAAGGGTAAAATTTACTTTCCCTCTAGTTGTTGTGAAGATAAACGGGAAACTTATCCCAAGAAATAAATTTTCAGATGTTTCCGTCTCAGATGATTCAAAGATCTCCGTCATCCATATGATAAGTGGTGGATAGGTCTATTCTAATTTCATAACCGTCTGTAGTTCTTCGGTTTTTTCCTTATAGGATAACTCTACATCTATTTTCGTTATAAATTTGTGGGAACTTATCAAGAAGTAGTTGATAAGAACTCCAAGGGTAACTCCAAATACAATACTACAAAATATTGTTATCAAAGAATCTGAAAAAATGTATGCAAGACATCCTGAAAGTAGAATGCTTAATCCTGCTACAAAAAGTGCGAAAAAAAGAATCTTTTTGTTCAAATCAATTTGGACCTGCGCAACTGATATGTCTCCCTCTTCAACCCTCATGTTATCACATAAACTATAACATATAGTATTTCTTATATTTTTCTTAAAATTTTTAAATACAAATTT
>JAYEJG010000131.1:0-9297 GCA_034660435.1 Thermoplasmatota archaeon | reverse complement strand
CAAACAAATCGAAGATTACATTATAAAATACGGTGCAAAGAAACTAAGCAAACATGCAGAACCTTTCAGATTTCTTTAAGTTTTAAGCGACATGTATTTGTCCGGATAAATCTTTATCCCTTTTCCGGTGATTTCCATCAAGACAGTATTTTTCTTATGTTTACTGCACCTCATTTTTAACACTTCTATCGAATTTTCACGACAGTCTTTTCTTTTGATATTGTATAGCACAAGTATTCCATCGGCAAGAAATTCTTCTATCCCACTTTCACTATATCTCGTTGGAATCGGATCTGTTTCGGTAATCAAAAATGATGTAGATCCAGTTTCTTCAAAGAAACTAAAGAGTTGTTGAAGATAAACTCTGTAATTTTTGTCTTTTGTTGCAGCTGCTTCAATAATCGCTGTCAATGAGTCAACTACAATTACTTCGGGTTCAAATCCTTTAGGTATAACTAGTGGTTTGATCTTGTAAGAAAGTTCAGTCGCAGAGCCAGACCCGCCAATGGACCCAAACTTCATTCTGAGGATATCAAGTGGGTTTATTTTTTGAATAAGTAGATGCCCATCCTCGATATATTTTTCAACATTCCAATTAAAGACTTCCATACTTCTTTGAATTTTTTCTTTGCTTTCTTCAAAGCTGACGTACATGCAATTTTTTCCCTGAGATATTATATTGTAACATATCTGTCTGCAAAACAGACTTTTACCAGTTCCTGGGCCACCCGCAACTAAAACCGAGTTTCCTTTAGGAATGCCTTTTTCTGCAAACAGTTTATCAAATCCATTAATGCCTGTTTTAAGCACTTTTCCTTTTAGTTTATCATGGATATCAATTTTTGCTTCATCCATTGTTAAATCGTTTTCTTCCATTTATACATCCATTTCAATTTTGGTAGAGGCGTTCAGAAGTTCATTATAGTCTTTATCTCACCCTCTGCAGTCCAACTATATCCCATAATAAATAAAAAAGCTTTCTTTTATATTTATCTGACATGTTTTCACATTATTACGATTCCAGGACCTATTTGCACCCCAATTTGAACTACAGTCAAGTCTAAATTAAGGGTTTTAGATCCAGGGGCAATTTCCACACAGTTTGGCGTTGTTGTATCATCCAAATTCACATTAATGTATCCATTGTTGTAGTACTCAGAGATTAGTCCATAGCCGTCCTGAATCAGGAAGTCGTTCCACGCTTTGGGATAATCCGTATAGATTTTTACAAAATTGGCAGATCCTGAGTGAGCGTACTCTGTCGTATAGTTTGTTCTAATTGTAGTACTTCCAAAGCCATAAGTATAATTTCTTCCAGACATTCCAGTAATTAAAGGTATTTTGAAGTTTAGTTCAATATTATTTGAGTTGTTTATTGCAGTCATTGTCGGTTGAACAAGCATTGCACCATTGTCTTCCTCAACTTGATATCTGATAATCCCTCCACCCTCAAGGATATAATGTTGGTCCTTAAAGTAAGAATTATATGCTTTATATTTAATAGAAGTCAAAGGGATGCCTAAGGGAAAATCTACAGGGGATGGCTGGATATTTATCCTGCAATTGCCTGCTTTTCCCTCGTCAATTGTCTCTAGCTCTCCATAAGCTTTTGCAGTTACAAAGTAGGGGATTTCTCTACTCCCCAAAGTCAACTTTGTCGTTATTGGTACATCCTCTTTAGTAACTCCTTGAAAATCAATCATTGATTTCAAAAAGGAGAACTGATTCACGACGTCATCCATATGATCTACTTCTCTCTGCGTCATTATTTGTGGAATATATGTAAGCTGTATTGTTGAGATGACAACGGCAACAAGTGCCACAATTAATAATGCTTCGATTACCCCTGCAACTGCAACATTATTCTTTGAAAAATACCTTTTTTTCATCTCTCCTCGCTGGGAAGCAATATGCACAAACTACATCTTATATTTTTCTTGTGTCGGATAACTTTAAACATATTCAATCGATTTGGACATCTATTATCTGGTTGGGTGGAAAAAGAACATGGGAATGACATTTGCTGAAAAGATACTTGTAAAATATTGTGGTAAAAAGGAAGTAACATCAGGTCAAATTGTAACGGTTAAGCCAGATCATCTTTTGACCCACGATAACACTGCTGCAATAATCCAAAAGATAAAACCTGAACTGGAAAAGTACGGTGTTGTGAATAATGATTTGTCGGTAATCGTTATTGATCATGTAGTTCCTGCCGCATCTGAAAAAACTGCAACAAATCATAAAGTGATTAGAGAGTTTGTAAAAAAATATGAGATAAAGAATTTTTTTGATGTTGGTGTTGGTGTGTGCCATCAGGTAGTTGTTGAAAAAGGACTTGCACTACCTGGGAAATTACTATTGGGCAGCGATTCGCATACTTGTTCGTACGGTGCAGTCGGTGCCTTTTCTTCAGGTATTGATAGAACTGAGGCCGCATCGCTAATGCTTACTGGTGAAACCTGGTTAAAAGTGCCTAGTAGCATAAAAATAACACTAAATGGCAGATTAAAACCTGGAGTTTTTGCAAAGGATGTTATACTTCACATAATTGGAGATGTTTCTGCGTCAGGTGCAAATTATTGCTCTGTAGAATATCATGGTGATGTAGATCAGTTCTCAATTGAAAATCGTTTTACAATCGCTAATATGGGAGTTGAAATGGGTGCAAAAAACTCAGTTTTTTTCGTTGACGAAGTCACAAAAAGATATCTCGGTTCAATTGCTGCGTCTACTTCAGACTACGATTTTATATATCCTGATAAAGATGCATCTTATATTCAGGGATTAGAGTACAATTTATCAGAAATTATTCCAATGATTGCATGTCCGCACACTGTCGATAATGTTAACCCCGTATCTGAAATGGATGGCTTGGAGATTCAACAATGTCTAATTGGCACATGTACAAATGGAAGGCTTTCTGACTTGAGAATTGCTGCAGATATCTTGAAAGACAAAAAAGTAAATCCAAATGTTAGGCTTCTTATTTTACCTGCATCCAAAAAAATCTACGAAGATGCGTTAAAAGCAGGAATTATTGAAACACTTATCAGGTCTGGCGGGATAATGCTTCCTCCTGGTTGCGGTCCATGTCTTGGTGCACATCAGGGTGTTTTGGCTCCTGGCGAGAAATGTCTAAGTACAGCAAATCGTAATTTCAAAGGTCGCATGGGTTGTAAAGACGCAGAGATTTATCTTGCAAGTCCTGCCACCGTAGCAATTTCAGCAATACGCGGCATGGTGACAGATCCAAGGAGTGTGATAAAGTAATGAAGATATGGCAATACAAAGACAACATAAACACGGACATGCTATTTCCAGGAAAATATACATATACTTGCGGTACTGTAGATGAAATAAGGCCACACCTTCTTGAAGATCTTGACCCAACATTTTCAAAAAATGTAGAAAAAGGAGATCTTATTTTTGCAGGTAAAAACTTTGGATGTGGCAGTTCACGTGAGCAACCTACAGTTGGCCTTAAGTCAGTTGGGATTAAAGCAGTAGTTGCAGAAAGCTTTGCAAGAATATTCTACAGATCATCGATTAATCAAGGTCTCCTATTAATTGAATGTCCAGATGCAGTAAAGGCTTATGGAAAAGGCGACAAGGTGTCTCTTGACATTGAAAATGGAAAAATCATAGTTGGGGACAAATCGTTTACATTTCCAAAGCTGCCTAAAGAAATTCTTGCAATTCGTGATGCAGGAGGATTGCTTTCTTATACAAGAGAAAAATTGAAAAACAAAAGTTAATCCTGTCCTACATAATATTCATACTTATTTTCCAAATGTTCTTTTGTGAGTCTGATGTAGGTCTCTGCATTTTTAATGCACATTTCTTCGAATTTTTCATCTTGTTTAATGACTTTTCCGGGAACTCCAATTACAAGACTGTTTTTCGGGATTTCTTTATTTTCTGTTACAAGTGCATTTGCACCAATAATTGACCCTTTTCCAATTTTACATCCATTCATTACAGTTGCATTCATGCCAATGATTACATTGTCTTCAATTGTTGCACCATGAATAACAGCACTGTGCCCAATTGACACATTTTTACCAATGCTTACTATATGTTGCCCATCCGTATGAACCACCGCACAGTCTTGAATATTTGATCCATTACCTATCTTGATTGCATTTTGATCTCCTCTGATTACAACATTTGGAAAAATGCCACAATTTTTTCCGATGTTAACCTCCCCAATAATTATAGCGCCTTTTGCAACAAAACTTGACTTATCGATTTGCGATTTCATTTACTATACCTCTCAAAGTATCCAACTGGCTAAAATAAAAATGGGTAATTTAATTTTTCCCAAATTGAGAATATGAATGGATGTTTTATAATTTCTAGTGCTTTGGAGGTCAATAGGGCAAAGCGTCACTTACAAAAATGTACAACAACTCCTACAAAATTTATAGGAATATTTATATACACATCCATTTTATTTATCTTCATTAGGGGGAGACAAAATGAAAAACGAAGTATGGGTGTTAATTACGGTTGTTCTAATCGTCTTAAGTTATTTCGGATCAGTCGGTGCTGATTTTTCGAATGACAAAACAGATAAATCTAATATTTATGGAGAGTTTGTACCTGGTGAAGTAATAGTTGGGTTCAAAAACTCAATAGATGTTTTAGAAAGCAAAGGAACCATATCCTCGCTGGCCGAATCAAAAAATGGAGTTATTGAAGAAACTGATACTAAGTTAAATCTAGTCGTTGTCAACGTAAAACCGGGTACAGAAATTTCTTTTATTGAAGATATAAAGCACGATCCAAATGTGGAATATGCTGAACCAAATTATCTGGCATATACCTCAGTTATTCCAAATGATCCTCGATGGAATCAACAATATGGGCCACAGAATATTAAATGTCCAGACGGCTGGGATGAATCGGCAGGTAGTTCAAATGTAATAATTGCAATAATTGATACAGGTGTCGATTATACTCATGAGGACTTAGCAGATGATATCGTTGATGGTTATGATTTTGTTGATATAAACTTTAATGACTATGACAACACCCAATACAGATTTAGAGATTCCCCCTCATCCCCATACTACGACGACTATAAAACGTCAGATGATGACCCCATGGACGTTGTAGGTCACGGTACACACTGTGCAGGAATTGCAGGAGCCGTAACAGACAATGGGGTTGGTATTGCAGGAGTTTCGTGGAATTGTAAAATAATGCCTGTCCGTGCTGGGTTCAAAGCAGAGGTATTTCTAAATGGAATCTGGTATGAAGTGGGCCTTTTTGAATATGATGATATAAGAGATGCAATAGAATATGCTGCTGATAATGGCGCAGATGTAATTAGTATGAGCTTTGGAGGTCCTGAGTCCTATATGGTTAAGAGTGCATGTAATTATGCGTGGAATAAGGGGTGCATCCTTGTTGCAGCTGCAGGAAATGAAGGAAAAGCAATTGTCAGCTATCCTGCAAGATATGATAAAGTAATTGCTGTTGGTGCGATAGATAATAACAACGAACGGTGCTCTTGGAGCAATAGCGGTGCAAATCTAGAGCTTGTTGCCCCAGGTGAAAATATACTTTCAACCACTCCAGGCAACTCGTATAAGTATCTTGGCGGAACTTCCATGGCAGCACCACATGTTGCAGGTGTTGCCGCCCTTGCAATATCGAGATATTCAAGTCACTCCAATCAACAAATAAGAGAACTTTTACAAGATTCTGCAGATGATCTTGGTCTTTCTGGGAAAGATAGAGAATATGGCTATGGGCGAGTAGATGCAACACTCATTGGTAATGGTACTCCCCCACCAGCAGAACCAAGAGTTATCATAAATATGGATTATATTGAGAAAATCGATGAGATTGATACTTTAATTGACGGCTGGTTTGTTTGGGAAATAAATGGAAGGCTTCCAGAATGGTACTATGAAGTTTCTATTAAAAATCTTGATGATCCGTCTGAAAAACAAATCCAAAGGAATTACAATACCTATGGAGAATGGCCTTGGCAATGGAACCATGAGAACCATTGGGATGTTCAGGTAGACCATGAATTTGGTGTTTATGATTGGTATAGAGTTGGAATAGAAGTAAAGGTAAATGATCATGATCTTTTAGATTTTGATGATGCTGCCGATGTAAGTGGCGATAATGCCGAGGTCATTTTTACAGCGGTATATGACTTATCCGATAACAAACTATGGCACGGTAATCCTTCTGAAGAATGGGAAGGACCAGATAACAATGGGTACTACATTATAAACGGAGAATTTGACGGAAATCCTGGAGATGACAACGATGCAAAACTCCGATTTAAAATAACCGACAACTATGACCCACCTCAGGCAAGTGCTACTATTCAGGGCACCCCAAATATAGTTGCTGTAGGTCAGGAACTGCATTTTCTTGGAAATGTTGCAGGAGGTGCATCACCATTTACCTATGAATGGCGGTTTAGAGGACCCATGGACCCAACTATCAATAGTAATGAACAAAATCCTGCATTTTCATATATCGCAAATGATATTGGGAAAAGCTATAATCCATCATTGAAAGTGACCGATGCTCTTGGAAAATCACATAAGGGGTACGTTGGATTTATAGAAGTTGCAGAACCAACAATTGAAATAATTAAACCAAAACCTGGTTACTTATATTCGCCGTTTACAGGTAGTGATGGGCGGCGAGTTTGGCTCTTTGGAAGTTTTGTTGTGTACATTGGCAAAGATTTGGAAGTGAGGGCACTGACACTAGGTGCAGACAAGGTCAAATTCATTGCAAAAAGACTTGGAGATGAAGTTATTAGCAATTATTCATACTCCAACAATGACTTTTTTGATTGTAACTTTGGAAATATGCGTACTGGGATTTATACGATAGTTGCTGAAGCTTATCAGGAGAGCAACAAGGTCTCAACAGATGAAATCTCAAAAATATTTTTCATTTAAAGCATTTTATCATAGCTATTAATTTAAAAGTAAAAAATAGAAAGATAGAAATACATAGTTAGAGATATAAATTAGGATTTAGGAATTGTGGGATAATATCTGGAGGGAGTGATATTAGATCGAAACTAATCAAAAGCAGAATTAAAAATATTTTAATTTTTGTCATAATGCTCTTTTTGTTTTTTAGCACGATTGATGTTTCAACGACTGCTGAAGAAGAAAGCCCAGATCTTATATTGGAAATTGATCAAGATGTAATGGAGTCTCTTAATGAAATTGAAGAATCAATTAAACTTGAAATCCCTGTAAAAATTAAAAACATTGGAGGAGGGAACACTTCCGGACAAAGTATAGGCATTGCACTAAAAATAGATGGAGTAATTGTTTCGTTCAATAAAACATCGGAGGTGCTGGAAAAAGATTCAGCTTGTATTATGAATCTAAGTTGGACTCCAAGTTTTTCGTTTATCGGACCTCATCTTTTGAGCATTATGGTTGTTATGGTTGATTACAATGGAATAATTTTAGGAGAAGATGAAAACAACAATGTGTGGGATAAATACGTCGAAATTGTTGAAAAATATACTGATTTAAAACTTATGAATCTTTACTACTCTGGAACATCCAAAGTAGATGAGACTATTAAGGTATTTGCCAACGGAACTTTAAAGATAAGATCTGTTGAGAAAAACAAACCAGATATCTCAAGCATGACCGTTTTGCCAAGCAATCAAGAGCAAGGGGGAGTTGTTACAATAACGGCAGATGTAACAGATGACTCGGGACTTGAATATGTGCGTATTAAAATTATATTACCATCCAATGAAGTATATACTGCAAATATGACTAGGACAGATGGAGATTGTTTTAAGTTTAATTTTGAGGATACTCTTGAAATAGGAATATATGATTTTACGATATGGGCAACTGACATTTCAGTTCATTTAAATAAGGCTGAAAAATTAGGAACTTTTGAGATCTACGAAGATTCAACAGATCCAGAAATTTCATATTTTGACGCTACTCCATACATTCAAACGATCGATAACTATGTCGAAATAAGCTGTGTTGCAACAGATAACATAGGAATAGAAACCTTGAAAGTGATAATAACAAGCCCAAGCAAAACAAAGCTTACAAAATATATGACATACTCTTCTGAAGGAAAATATGTATATGAAGATGTATATAATATTACGGGCAAATACAGTTTTTATGTCAGAGCAATGGATCTAGCAGGAAATTACTATACGACAGACAGCAAATTTTTCTGGGTAACTGAAGATGTAAGTGATACTGACAATGATGGAATGCCTGACTGGTGGGAAGAAAAGTATGGCCTCGATCCGAAAAATCCTTTAGATGCAGAAGAAGATAAAGATGGCGATGGCATATCAAATATTCGAGAGTACCAACTAGGCAATAATCCTTCAAGAGACATACTAATGCAAAATATGGCCCCACGACTAAAGGACAATACTTTACTTATTCTCACATCAATATTTCTATTTATTTTGATAATTTTTGTATCAAAATATGGGCAAAGGGGGAGATTAATATGAAATGGTTTGATAATCTGGGCATATTTTCTATTGTAATTCTTCTTGCCTTTTGGATAACTGTTTTTTCTATATTTAGCGTCATCTTCGATAAGGGGTGGAACTATGCAATTATTGCTGCATATGTACTAGTTATTGCATTGGCCATTGCAACGATTGTATTAAAACCCAAAGGACATTTTCTTGATGATAACTCTGTTGAAGAAGTTGTAAAAAGGCTGCAAGGGGGGCTTTATCATTTCAAGTGCCCAAATTGTGGAGGGTTTTTTGCGCTTAAAAAATCTATAAGGAATGGCAAAAATCCATTTAAGATGACATGCCCAGATTGTGGAAAGATTGCTTATATGCCTGCAACTCCAAAAGTAATCGAAGAAGAAATTCCTGAAAAGAAATCAACTAAAACAAATTTCAAATGTACTGTTTGCAAGGAGGCAATAACCATTTGGGCAGAAGGAACGAACATATGCAACTCAACACAAATTTATTCATGCCCATTTTGTGGAGAAGATAAACCGCTCAAAAAAATCTAGAGTCTGTGCCTTACTTTTATCGCTTCACCAAAAGTTGAACTTACCATCTCTTCACCATTCATTTGTGCGACACCTACTGCACAAACCTTTCCTGCTCTTTTTACTACTGCTTCATCACCTATCCGAATAATTTCATCAGCAGTAAGTACACCAGGGGCAAATATAGAACCAACAAGTTCAAAATCTTCGGAAATTTCCACACAGTATCTGTTTAGTTTTCCAAGTCTTTTTGCCCCACCAATTGTTAAAGAAATAACCCCTCTCTCT
>JAYEJG010000130.1:0-9689 GCA_034660435.1 Thermoplasmatota archaeon | reverse complement strand
TTTTCCTTTGAAGAAAGCTGTATATCAAAGATTTTTGACATGTTTGAGAGATCATGATAACTAATCACTCTTGACTCTTTCTGCTGGACCATAGCATTTAAAGCAGTTTTGTTATAATCCTCTAAAAAATAAAGAGAACGACCCTTATAATTAGCTCGTTTAATCATAGGGAAATGTTTCTGAAGACTACGAAGATGATTTCTATTCAATAGATCCAGGTGGAGGATGACATGTTTTTCAAATCAGGTTCTTTATTCCCTTTCTTCTCTAATTTATAAGAGATCTATATTGTATGTTTTTAGTAAAAATCTCCTAATTTTTACCTCCAATAGATAAGAAACCCTGTTTTTCTCTATATCAAAATCTTTTTATATCTTGTTTCTATCCTAATTTTCTCTTGTTTTAGACCACTTTCGGAACTACTACTGTGACCACAATGCTTATATAGAAGTGTTTATATACGTTTCTTCGCTTTATAGCATATTTATATGGAGGCAAAAGAAAATTATGATGAATGGACAACAACCTATAATTGTCCTAAAAGAAGGGACAAAAAGGGAAAGAGGCAAAGGAGCACAAAATAACAATATTATGGCAGCACGAGCGATATCGGATGCAGTGAAATCAACGCTTGGTCCAAAAGGTATGGACAAAATGCTTGTTGATTCGATGGGCGACGTAGTTGTAACAAACGATGGAGCAACAATTTTAAAAGAAATAGATGTCGAACATCCTGCTGCAAAAATGATTGTTGAAGTTGCAAAATCACAAGATGAAGAATGTGGGGATGGAACAACAAGTGCAGTAGTACTCACAGGTGAACTTTTAAAATGCGCAGGTGAACTACTCGAACAAAACATTCACCCAACAGTAATTTGTGGCGGATACAACCTTGCTGCAGAAAAAGCAAAAGAGACTCTCAATAAACTTGCAATAGATATTAAAAGAGGGGATAAAAAAACTCTTAAAAATATTGCAATGATATCCATGGCAAGTAAAGGTGCAAGTTCAGACAAGGATGCCCTTGCAGAGGTTGTTGTAGATTCCATTACGAGCATTGCAGAAACAATCAATGGTAAAACCATTATAGATCTAGATAACGTACAAATACAAAAGAAACAAGGTGGAGGCATCGGAAACACAGAAATTATAAAAGGAATCATTCTTGACAAAGAGCGGGTCCATGAAGGTATGCCAAAGCTTGTTAAAAACGCAAAAATTGCGCTTATAAATGCAGCACTTGAAGTCAAAAAAACAGAGGTAGATGCAAGAATCCAAATACAGGACCCGACACAATTACAAGCATTTCTAGATGAAGAAGAAGGAATGATCAAAAAGATGGTCGAAAAAGTTAAAAAGAGCGGCGCAAGCGTCCTTGTTTGTCAAAAAGGGATTGATGATATTGCACAGCACTATCTTGCAAAAGCTGGTATTTATACTGTAAGACGTGCAAAGAAGTCAGACATGGAAAAACTTGCAAAAGCGACAGGGGCAAAGATTGTTGGGAACCTAGATGGACTTTCATCTGCAGATCTTGGTAATGCTGGAGCTGTAGAAGAAAAGAAAACCGGTGACGACAAGATGACATTTGTTACCGGCTGCAAAAATCCAAAAGCAGTATCGATACTGATACGTGGTACAACTGACCACATCGTAGACGAACTAGAGCGTGCACTTCACGATGCATTATCTGTTGTAAAAGTAGCACTTGAAGATGGAAAAATGACTACTGGTGGAGGATCTGTTGCAATTGCAGTTGCAATGGCATTACGCGACTATGCACCATCCGTTGGTGGACGTGAACAAATGGCAATTGAAGCATTTGCAAATGCAATTGAAGTAATTCCAAAAACACTGTCTGAAAATGCTGGTCTTGATCCAATTGACATGATGCTTGAGATAAGGTCTGCACACAAGAGTGGCAATAAATGCGCAGGAATAAATGTACATGCCGGTAAAGTAGAGGATATGATGAAAAATAATGTCGTTGAACCACTTCGCTTAAGCATGCAAGAAATCGATGCATCTTCCGAGGCCGCAAGAATGATTCTAAGAATCGACGATGTAATTGCATCAAAAGGTGGCGGCGGAATGCCAGCTGGCGGAATGCCCCCAGGCGGAATGCCCCCAGGCGGAATGCCTCCAGGCATGGACGGCATGATGTAGGGTTTTTATAAACCCTTTTTTTCTTTTTTTGATTTTTGATGCGTGGTGCGTATGACTGCTAAAAAATCTACAGGAAAAAAGAAAGCCTCGTCTTTAAACTTTAAAAAAAAGATAAATGATTTAAAAAAAGATTTAAAAGAGAAGGATGAGAAATTACTTCGAAGTTATGCAGATATTCAAAATCTGCAAAAAAGAATGGAAAAAGAAATAAGACTTGCAGAAGAAAAAACAAAAGAAAAATACATTTCAGAGTTGCTCGATTTAGAGGAAATATTACAAAAGGCGATTTTAGATGATAGTCCTAAAGAAGCTCTTGAAATTGTAATTAAAAATATTAAAAATCTCTTTGAAAGGGAGAAAATAGATTATATAAAATGCGTGGGTGAAAAATTTAATCATAATATTCATCACGCAGTAATGGCTGTAGAGAAAGCCGAATGTGAGGATAATACAATTATTGAAGAAGTAAAAAAAGGCTTTACGATAGATGGTAAAGTAGTGAAACCTTCTCAGGTAATTGTTGTAAAAAATAATGAAAACAAAAACTAGAGGTGAATATATATGGGAAAAATAATTGGTATAGATCTTGGTACCACGAACTCTGAAGTGGCTGTGATGGAGGCCAGTAAACCTACAATAATAAAAAGTGCTGAAGGCCAAACGTATTTTCCATCAATTGTAGCATTTACAAAAGATGGTGAGATGCTTGTAGGAGAAGCAGCAAAACGGCAAGCGGTTACAAATACTGAAGGGACAGTTCACAGAATAAAACGTAAAATGGGATCCGGCGAGAAGATAAAACTTCATGGTAAATCCTATTCTCCCGAACAGATAAGTGCGTATATCTTGCAAAAAATCAAAAAGGATGCGGAGGATTTTCTTGGAGATAAGGTTTCTGATGCAGTCATTACTGTTCCAGCTTATTTTAATGATGATCAACGTCAAGCGACAAAAGATGCTGGCAAAATTGCTGGTCTTAACGTGAAACGTATCATCAATGAACCCACTGCTGCATCGTTAGCATATGGTCTTGACAAAAAAGGAGATCATACAATTGCAGTATATGACTTTGGTGGCGGCACTTTTGATATTACTTTGATGGAGGTTGGTGAAGGTGTATTTGAAGTACTTTCAACGAATGGTGATACGCAACTTGGCGGTTCAGATATGGATCAGAGGCTTGTTGATTATTTCGCCGAAGAATTCAAAAAACAAAACAATGTTGATTTGAGAAAAGATGCGAAATCCCTTCAAAGGCTGTTTGAAGCAGCTGAAAAAGCAAAAATGGAGCTTTCATCAACTCTTCAGACCGATATCAATTTACCATACATTACAGTAGTTGATAACGAACCAAAACATCTTGAGCTAAAACTTACCAGAGCAAAGCTTGAGGAACTCATTGGTCCAATTGTAGACAAAACTGAGAAGCCATGTAAACAAGCCTTAAAAGATGCGAAATTAAAGCCTGAAGATATTGACCATGTCGTACTTGTTGGAGGTACAACAAGAATTCCTCTTGTAAAAAAGAAGGTTGCAAAAGTTTTTGGAAAAGAACCCAAGAGAAACGTAGATCCAATGGAATGTGTTGCAATAGGTGCGGCAATTCAGGCAGGAGTTTTGTCGGGCGATATCGATAAAGATATAGTGCTTCTTGATGTAACTCCGTTAACACTTAGCATAGAAACGCTTGGTAGTGTTGCAACACCATTAATTGATAGAAATACAACGGTGCCTACCAAAAAATCGAAGATATTTTCGACAGCAGCTGACAACCAAACAAGTGTCGACATTAACGTTTTACAAGGGGAACGACCAATGGCTGCAGACAATGAAAGTATGGGGCGTTTTCATTTGGATGGAATATTGCCTGCGCCAAGAGGAATTCCACAAATTGAGGTTGCATTCGATATTGACGTTGATGGAATTATAAAAGTATCTGCAAAAGATTTGGGTACAGGAAAAGAACAATCCATAAGGATTACTGGATCCACGAAACTATCGGATGAAGAAATCACCAGAATGAAAAAAGAAGCTGAAGAACATGCCGAAGAAGACAAAGCAAGAAAAGAGAAAGTTGAAATTAGAAATAATGGTGATTCTTTAGCACATAGTGCACAAAAAACACTTGATGAACTTAAAGACAAATTGTCCGATGAAGACAAGAAAAGCATCGAAGATGCATTAAAAGAACTAAGAGAAGCACTTGCTGGCGAGGATACTGATAAAATAAAAGAGGAAACTGATAAACTTTCAGAAGTAATACAAAAGGTATCAACTGCAATTTATCAGCAGGCTGCACAACAGGCGGCCCAACAACAGCAAGCTTCTTCCGGAGATTCATCTCAACAGGAATCTTGGTCAGGACATCCTGATGACGATGATAAAACAATAAATGCAGATTATAAAGTAAAAGATAAAGATGACGACAAAAAGGAATAGATATAGTTTATGGCCTGATATCTTTCCTTCTTGTTATTTTTTCTCCCACATTCCTACTTCATTTAGATTTTACAACTAAAACAGCACATGGTGCATTTTCGACAACTTCTCTCGATACACTTTTTTCCATATATTGTTCAATTCCATTTCTTTGCCTATGGTATCCCATTACTATCAAATCATCTTCTTTTGCATATTTGACAATCTCTTCAGCAGGTTTTCCTGAAATGATTTCCGTTTCAATATTCACTTTAAATTCTTCAACAATTTTTTTAAAATCTTCAAGAAAAGATTCTGCTTCTTTCCTTAACCTTTCTCCTAAGATCACAGAAGAAATGAATTGGTGGGTGTCATTTATAGAAATTATTTTCGCGTCAATGCCTAATAGTTTTGCAAAAAACACGCCTTCTTTAACTGCCAATTTTGAAACCTTAGACTTATCAACAGGTATGACGATGCGTTTTATATCCTGCATTTTGTTTTCCTGCTTTTAGGAATGTGTAGTTTATAGTTAAATATTTTCTTTCTAAACTTTTTGAATGGAGCTGCGTTCTCAAATGCAAAATATCGGCGTTTTATTGATGGCAAAATACTAAAATAGTAAACATATTTCCACCTAAGATTATGCGGACGTGTTCTAGAGGCTATGATTAGGGCCTTCCAAGCCCTCTGCCCGGGTTCGATTCCCGGCGTCCGCATGTATTCTTATTCATTGTGCAGGGGTAGCCAAGCTTGGCCAACGGCGCAGGACTTAAGATCTTGTTAAAAAGTCCAAGGGTTCGATGAGATATCCTGTCTCGAAGGAGTCCAAGGGTTCAAATCCCTTCCCCTGCATTTCTATAATTAAACCTTAACTTTTATAACCATTAGTTGTATAATGTTTTCTACGAAAGGTGTAGCGAGGAGAAGATTATGGCTGATGATGGTAATCTATGTAAGACGGGTATAGAAGAACTTGATATGCAATTAGGTGGCGGCGTACCGGTAGGTAGCACTGTTTTAATGGTTGGTAGTAGTGGTTCAGGGAAAACTACGTTTTGTATGCAGGCTTTAATAAATGGTGCAAGGATGGGAGAAAGAGGTGTATTCTTTACAATAACGGAGCCTCTTTTTAAATTGACAAAGAATATGGAGGGATTTGATTTTTACGATAAGAAGTTGATAGAATCCGGCATGGTTAACATTATTGATTTGAGGATTATTGGTGAAAGGCTTGGTCTTGATACTGAGAAATATACTGTAGAAGATGCAAGTGCCCTTTTAGATATATTAAGAGATATTGCTGGTGAATTGAACGTAAAAAGATTAGTCATTGATTCAATCACTGCACTTTGCTACAGGCTTCAATCAAAAGAGATGATTAGAGATTTTATTTTTAAATTGGGGTCGTCACTTGCAGCCATGAAATGTACAACCTTTTTGACTTCTGAAGTGCCTCCAAGAACATTCCAATATTCGCAGTATGGTATTGAAGAATTCATTTCAGATGGCATTGTATTTTTAGGCGACATTGAAAGAAAGGGAGATTTGATCAGAACATTCCAACTTATTAAAATGAGAGGGGCAGCACATAGCAGGGTTAAATCTGCCATGAGCATCTCATCTAAAAATGGCGTTGAGCTTACTCCTTTATTAAAATCCAGAGAGTGATGAGTTAGTATGGCAAATGTACTTATCGATGGATTGAGGGAGAGGATTGCACATGCAATAAAGATTAATCCCTCCATAGGAATTCTTCTTCCAGGAAATAACTATTCGGATCTTGTTCAGGCTTTATTTGAACATATTAAGAGTAAAACAGATGAAGCTTGGGTCTATGTAACCGTTACAAAGCCATATGAAACTCTTGTTAGGGAATTTGGCGATATAACAAAAAATAATAACGTTAAATTTATCGACTGTATATCAAAGGCTGCTGGTATGTCTCAAAGCAATTCCAACTGCACGTTCATAGAAAGCCCTGCCATGCTTGAAAAGTTGGGTCTTGAAATAATGAACATTTTTAAAGAGGTTGATGAAAACACGGGCAAATATTTGGTAATAGACTCTCTTACTAATCTTATCATTTATAATGATCCAGAGATAATAACTGAATTTTTTTATCAGTTAATCAACAAAGCAAGGGCAAGAGACATTCACATAATTTCACTCGCAATTGAAGAAGAAGGCATAGATAGCTTTCTAAACAAACTTGTTTACCTAAATGATAAGATTTTAAAGGTTAGAGATTCCTTTATCTAGGAATTAACTTGTGGGATTAATATGGACGAACCTCTTAAAAAAATTGAATCAAGCAATAATGTTGTGTGGGTTTCCCAGCCAAGGGATGATGAGGATCTTCTCAAAAGGCGAGAGATTGCATTTGATGTTGCAATGGGAAAACTTGTTGACCATGGGTCTATTGAAACAGTAATGCAAACTGCTGAAGCCTTTGGAAGAGGTCTTCATTCAGATTTTATTAAAAATCAATGTTCTGATGATGTTACTCTGGATCAATGGATAAAACCCGTTGTAAAAAATATTTTTAATCCGTTGGGAACTGGAGCAACATTTACTGAAATAACGGAAGATAGTGTAAAATCAATTGTATTTAGTTGCCCTCATCATGAAAATGTGAAAAGACCCAATATGGCATCTTTGTTTACTTATGGATTTCTCAGGGGCGTTTTGCTCAGTTCCTTTCCAAATGGCGAACTACTTATGAATTCAACTACCACAAAAGGTGCTCCAAATACTAAATTTACATTTAAAGCTAATGCTGATGACATGGATAGACTTGAACGAGAAAGAGTAAAGAGCGATTTTGTCGATGATGTTGAATAGAATGCAATCTACAGAGTTTATCAGTACAGGAATTCAAAAGCTCGATGGTCTGCTCGAGGGCGGAATTCCCAAGGGTTTTACTACTTTGATTCTTGGAACTCCTGGGAGTAGTATGGAGATACTAAGTAAACAGCTTGCAACAACAGACAAAGTTCTTTATTTTACAACAGAAGAAACAGAAGCTGAAATAATAGATACCATGCAACGATTTAATTGGAAGAATGAAGATTTAAATTTTGTTGACATAGCATCAAAATATTCAAAATCTGTTCTTTCTGGTGAGCAAAAAAGAGTAAGTATTTATAAACAAAGATCAAGAGTAAGTCTTAAAGAATTAATCGAAATAGGCTCTTCGGGCATACCGCCCACTGCAAGAGGCAGTGAGGATTATTTGGCAATACTTTCTAATGGAATAAAAAATGCAAAGGAAGCGAAAATCGTAATAAGTTCACTTGATTTCTTTTTAAGCCAATATTCCCAAGATGAAGTTATTCGAACCATTCATGCTGCAAAAATTAGTAATCTTGCGAATAAAGGGACATTATTTGTTATTATGATAAAAGGAATTCATGGTGAAGTTTTTGAAAGAAAGATGGAAGGAATAGCGGATTGCGTTTTAGAACTTGAAGTAATTCAAAAAGGATCCAACTTTGAAAGGTTTCTAGCAGTTAAAAAAATGAGAAACTATGCAAAAAAGATTGGTATCGCAAGGTATACAATAGATAGCGAGGGCTTTGTTTTAGAAATGATTGAAAGAATTATGTAGACTTTTATTTAGTTCTCTTCTCCAACTTTTTATAGGTTTGATACAATATGCAGTTCTCCTCTCCAGGGCATATTGTTTCACTGGGAGTTAAATTGCAGCCAAGGGCTGTCCTGTGTCTGATTTTTGATTTAAAATTGCATTCTTTTATCAAAGTTATCACTAGCGGTTTGATGACTAATCTTTATTTATAAACTAAATCATTTTTCTTTACAACCGTACTAAATTTGTTTAAAATTTGTAGATAAATAGACCTATGCACATTTACTTGCATATGCAGATAGATATACATCATCCGAGTATTTTATAAGTGAGAAAGTGTTGTTTATTTCTGAAGGATGGATGGGATGCGTAGCGAGGGTGATAAAGAAGTTTCTCTTGACCTCAGGAGGCCTCTTGTGGTGAGGGCATTGAGGCGAAGCAATGTTAGAAAAAAGATTGTAGAATATCTTTTTGAGATCAGTCCCAGTTGTAGTTATACTTCTGAAATAGCATATAATGTTAAAACCACCCCCACAAATGTACTTGGGGCAATTAGAGGAATGAATACAAGGTACAGGGAAGAGGATTCTCTTTTAGGTCTTGACCTCATTGAAGAAAAAAGTGGTGGAAAAAATATTCGACTGTACGGCTTGACTCCTTTTGGTAAGGAGATGATTGAGTCTGTGGTGCAGGATAAGTAGATCTCTGTTTTTTATCAATTGTTTTATGTTAACCATAGTACTTAATAGGGGGGTTACTTATATCAAATTTTGATTTTAATATCTAGGGGGTAACCTATGACTAATTTGAATGCGAGTAAACTTAAATTTGGAACCGCTAAACTTAAAAAAGGTTTTGCAAAAATGCAAAAAGGCGGCGTTGTAATGGATGTAACAAACGTCAAACAGGCAAAAATTGCAGAAGATAGTGGCGCAGTTGCAGTTATGGCCTTAGAACGCGTTCCGGCAGACATTCGTGCAGATGGTGGTGTGGCCAGGATGGCGGATCCTGCAATAGTTGAGGCGATAATGGATGCCGTTAGCATCCCTGTTATGGCAAAAGCAAGAATTGGTCATTTTGTTGAAGCGCAGGCACTAGAATCACTTGGCGTTGACATGGTAGATGAAAGTGAAGTGCTTACTCCTGCAGATCCATTTTATCATATTAATAAGCATGAATTTACGATTCCTTTTGTTTGCGGGTGTAGAAACCTCGGTGAAGCAACTCGCAGAATCTGGGAAGGCGCTGCAATGATTAGAACAAAAGGAGAAGCAGGCACTGGTAACATAGTCGAAGCAATTCGCCATCAAAGAACAGTTGTAAGCATGATAACTGTATTAAAAGAGATGGATAAAGATGAATTGCGATCTCTGGCAAAAGAATATGTACAAAGTTATGTGAATTCAATTAAGACACTTACAAATAAAAAAGTGACCGATGGTACCTTGATTTTTGGAGATTTTACTTATGCCCAGTCTATAAAGGGTGTCTTGGGAGTTTTAGATGAGGTAAGAAG